>JAPPGC010000078.1 GCA_028875125.1 Bacteroidota bacterium
CAAAAACTTAAATTCTAATTGTCGCCGACTTAAATTCTAATTGACGCTAGACACTCGTTGGTCCAGCGGGGGCGATAATGCTGCTTGATTTCGAGGTCGCCCATTGGGGGCATCCTCTTTTCGATGTGTCCTTCTGCCTGGGGCACCTTATGCTCAAAGGCTGGGTACTACGCCGTGAAGCGCCTGCTCTGGCCGTGATTCAGGCATTCCTCCGGGGTTACGGTCAATCAGTGGATGGCTTGATCCCACACATTGGCCTTCTGCTGCTCGCCCGACTCGACGGCAAATCACCCATGCCATATGTAAAGGGGAGTGCCTTGCGCGACCGCATTCGAAAAACTGCGATGGCTTGGATTCGGTATTCAGGACAGGACGATCCGCTGGACTTAATCAAGAGTGCCTGGCAGCTATCATGACTCGGATAAAGCAAGTAATAGGTCGGGAAGTTCTTGATTCACGTGGATTACCCACTGTGGAAGTGGAAGTAGCATTAGCTTCGGGTCACCAGGGGCGAATGATGGTACCCTCAGGAGCGTCTACCGGACGTTTTGAAGCGCATGAGCTTCGTGATGGCGACATGAATCGATATCAGGGCAGAGGAGTCCTCAGAGCGGTGGCACATGTGAATGGGGAAATTGCGGCAGCTTTAACCGGCATGAATGCTGAAGATCAAGAGGACCTGGACCAAGCGCTGATTGATCTAGACGGAACGCCGACCAAAGAGCGCCTCGGCGCCAATGCCATCCTTGGAGTTTCGTTTGCCGCCCTTCACGCCTCCGCCGCCGCTGCTTACAAACCACTTTTCCGGTACCTTGCCGACCGCTATTTGCCTGAGGGTGAGCAGCCTTGCCTCCCGATGCCAATGGTGAATATTATCAGCGGGGGACTCCATGCAGGCAAAAATCTTGATATACAGGACTATCTCGTCATTCCCGTTGGAGCGAAGACATTTCCACACGCGCTGGAGATGGTTTCGGCCGTGTACTGGAGTACTCGCAGAATTTTGGAGGAACGCGGGCATATAGTCTCACTGGTCGCCGACGAGGGAGGATTTGGCCCTTTGCTCACAGCTAATGAAGCCGCTCTTGAAATACTGTGCTCAGCGATAAAGGCAACGGAAATGCAGCCTGGCCAGGATATTGCGATTGCACTGGATGTAGCAGCTTCTCATTTCTTTGATGCCTCTACAGGGCACTATGATTTGCGTCTAGATGGAAGAAGATTCACTACGGAAAACATGATAGCCTATCTGGAAGAGTGGGTTACACGTTTCCCAATTATCTCAATTGAGGACGGACTGGACGAGGAGGATTGGTTTGGCTGGCAACAACTTACACGGCGGATAGGCAATCGTACACAGTTGGTAGGTGATGATCTGTTCACCACAGACACACAGCGCATCCAGCGTGGCATTGAGCAAAAGGCTGGTAATGCCGTACTCATCAAGATGAACCAGATCGGAACCGTTACAGAAACCGTAGAGGCTATTCGGTTGGCCAAGAGAGCAGGGCTTAATACGATTATCTCAGCACGCTCAGGAGAAACAGAGGATGCAACATTGTCGGATCTGGCAGTCGGACTAAGTGGCGGGCAAATCAAGATAGGCTCTCTCGCGAGATCATCAAGACTGGCAAAATACAACCAACTCCTGCGAATAAACGAGGAGCTTCAGGGAGATTTTGGCAAGCAGCATGCAATTAAAGCATTCACGGGGTGAATCATATGATCCCTACCGTGAAAGATCTCAAAAGCGACGCCCTTACACATCGCTTTGGAGACTGCTTCAACCCTCCTGGACTAACCAATTTTCTGGGTTGTGTACAGATTACCACCGATCTAACCTGTCTTCAATGTCTGAATTTTCCACCTTTCGCGACGGCGGACACCCCTACGGCATCGTTTATTCTTGACGACTTTCATTTTCCCGCACTCGGTCAGTCCGTCACAATCACTTGGTATCCAGATCGGATCGTTCGTGAATCTGTCTACCAAGACCTATACCTCACCTCAGTAGTCGCGCTGGCCGTGGGGAAAATGGCTGCCGTGATGAAAATCACGATCGAAAACCGAAGCGAGACACACCGCGATGTAGCAGCAGGATTGCGGGTTCAGGGAGGGGTCACAAAATCTCTCAAGCCCTGGAATCAGGCCGTACCCCCCTCAGAACAGGACAACAAAGTAGCGTGGAATGCGCGGCAGCAGGCACTCGTTTTTCAGGCACGCCACAGCAATGCAGTATCAATGCAAGGCACATGGCCTCCTGCTGCAGGTGTGGACCGCAATAGCTTTCGTTATGCTGTTCGGCTTGAACCAGGAACCCAGTGGCACTTCTACTATGTCAATGCCATTGGTGAAAATATCAATGAAGCAGGAACTGTCTACGACGCCCTAATACGAGACGCAACCGGTGAATTGGCGCGAGTTAGATCAAACTGGAATACCGAACTGCGGGCGCTGTTTACTTCTGGCAATGACCGGTACTCGGGACAGCTGCCCCTGCTCCTAACTGAGGATGCCGATATTCGAAAGCTATACTGGATGGGGGCTCTGGGTGTAGCCTACTCCAAGCGCTGCCATCCTCTTTCTGTCCATGGTCGAACCTACGATACTCTGATGCCCCGCTACTGGCAGTCGGCAACGGTACTGTGGGATTATTCACTAAGTGCTTCCGTACATGCCTTACTTGATCCCGTTGTAATGAGGGCAAGCCTCGAGCGCTGGATGCGCATGGATGTACATAAGTACTTCGGTACGGAATATCTGACGGGAAGTGGTATCGGGCTCTGGTACGCAGTGAACGACTACGCAATGGTGAGCATGGCCTATACTTACCTGCGCTGGTCGGGGGATTTGGATTGGCTTAAACATCGGATTGGACATACATCCATACAAGAATTCCTGTCTCAATATGCTTTGAATTGGAAGCAATTCAAGCAGCCCAGCGGGTTGGCAGGTTATGGGACACTGTATAACCTACTCGAATGTGTGAGCAGCTATACTCATGAGATAGCTGCTCTGAACGCGGCAAACGTATTCAGTATGAGAGCTGTAGCAGATTTACTGGAGTCGTCAGAGCGGGCCAGACTATTGCGTCAGGAAGCCACTCAACTTATAGCACATATCCAAGAATTATATGTTGATGGAAAAGGATATTGGCGAGCTCGTCACCCTGACGGTACCATGCACGAGGTGCGCCACTGTTACGACCTGCTCACCATCCTGAACACCATACCTCAAGATTTGACAACAAGCCAAAAAACCGAAATCACCAAGTTTTTTAAGCGAGAACTGCAAACAGAAACCTGGATGCATGCCCTCTCCCCCAAAGATGAAGATGTATTGTTTAGTGTCAGGCCCGATCACCAATGGACCGGAGCTTATCCAGCCTGGCCATCTGAAACGGCCCGTGGCCTGTATCGCATTGGGAAAGTGGATCTGGCCTTCTCGTGGCTGAAAAATTTGGCGCGGAGTACCAATCAAGGCCCGTTCGGTCAAGCACATTTTGCAGACAATGTGATTGCGCCAGATGAGGGCGGTGCCCGTAAATCACCCTCAGAAATGCCCTACATCAACGATTGGCTCAGTTCCTCGTGCGGGAGTTGGGTGACCGTAATTCTGGAAGGTATCTTTGGCTTACTTCCCACACCTGTAAAAGGCATAACTGCCAGACCGCAGTTTGGTGAGTTTGATCCGAAGGCAGAACTAATTGGCCTGCGACACCAAGGAAAACGGTTTGGCGTCAACTGTAACGGAATTTACTCTCTGGATTAATGAGTCGAGCCTTTATTCTAATTGTGATATTTTTCGCCGCATGTACAACTGAGCGTATGACTAACATTGAACAACTTATGGAGGACCTGTCTGCAGCTGAAAATGCATCCCAGCGCGAGCAACACATAGAACACTTTATGGAGCAGGTTCGGCGAACAGGTACGCCGCTAATCGAAAACGACACAACCGTGATTTATCTCTATCAGGGGGCGAACAAACGCGTACGAATCCTGGGAGATATAACCCAGTGGGCAGACAATATAGAGATGGAGAATATCCCTAGAACCGACCTCTACTACTATCGGGGAATTCACCCTGCAGAGGCCCGCCTGGAATATCAACTTATAATAGATGATGATCCTCCAATAGCCGATCCATTGTGTCCATATAAGGTGCTGAACGGGTTGGGCAGCCATTCTGAGTTGGCGATGCCGGGATACACTTACCATCCAGCCCTCGAGTCAGTGCGCGATGGCACCACGGGAGACTATGCACGCGTTACTCAACACCTGCTGCCCTCTGGAATCATGGGGTATGCAACAGATATTTACGTGTACACGCCACCTGAGTATGACTCTCTAAATACACATCATCCCACCATCTATGTTCTGGATGGACAGGATTACATTGAGTACGCCCATGCTCCTGCAGTGCTGGATCATTTAATTGAATCTGGAGAACTCGAACCTGTAATAGCGGTGTTCATTGCTCCCCCCAACCGCCATGCGATGGCTATACCCAACCGGTCGACTGAGTATGGCATGAATCCTGACTATGCGCGTTTCATGGCCGACGAAGTAGTGCCTTTCGTGGAAAAGCATTACAGAAGTCTGGCCCTTCCTTCGGCACGGCTTGTGGCAGGGCCTTCCTATGCCGGGCTAGCCTCAGCATACATAGCACTGCACCATTTAAATGTTTTCGGTTTGGCCTACAGTCAGTCCGGATATTTTTCCTTCAGGAGTAATGCTTTGGTTGAAGCCTATAGGCACGCCCCTCGTAAACCGATTCGGCTCTATGTGGACATTGGCATCTACGAACAAATGGTGGGCCTGGGATGGCTTCCGGACGATGCTGTAAATTTTCTCGAAGCCAACCGTCAATTCAAGGAAGTGCTAACGGAAAAAGGCTATGACTTTATTTATCAAGAATATCCAGAGGGCCACACATGGGGAAACTGGCGTACCCATCTCATAGATGCACTGTCCCATTTCTTTCCTGCGGACATTCAATCAGAACAGACCCCATGAACCATCTGTTTCACAATAATCTGCTCACTTGGTCCTCTGGCCGTGATCCCGAAATAGCAGCGTGACCTTCGTGACGCCGTATCTATTTTTGTGTTCAGAACTTCCCGTCATGCATAATTGGTGTCAATCCGGTACTACGTGCCAGGATTTCAAGACACGTTGGCATTGTCGGAAACTTCTGCTGCAATCGCAGCAGCGTATCCATTGGTACTCAGGTCCTGTAGCTCCCAAAGCGTCCTGTTCTGTCCGGGAAATCGAAACATGCTTCTTTCTGCCCCATGCCGAATATCTGGAGGGATTTCAAATGCAGTAAGATCTATGGATAGCCCTGTGCCGAATGCCTTTACTATAGCTTCTTTCAGCGTCCAGAACCTGAAAAACAGTCGTGACTTTGCCAATCCATTCGCGGATGCGATTTCTGCCCGTTCGTTCGGACCGAAAACCATTTCAGCAATTCCGTCAAAATCTCTCCGACGCGATGATGGTGCCTCCACATCCACTCCCACACGCTGCTTCCCCTGCGCGAAAGCAATCAGGCCGTGGTGTCCGCTGTGACTGACATTGAAGCTGGTTGGAGCCGGTTGGCCATTGATCAGAGCATGCGGCTTACCGTAAGAAGCAGCAACTATCGAAAGCTGATTGTTCTCACAACCAAGCCGCCGACAAAGCGAGTAGCGCAAAACCGCCCGACACAGGGCGAATTCCCTTCGCGGACGATCTGGGATGTACCGCCGCCAGCGCGCCAACTCTTCCTTGTCGAGCCATTCAAGCGCGTACTGTTCGCGAGGCTCGTGTGGCGTCAGATCAACATGTATGATCTGAATTTCTCCAACCTGCCGGAACGGACTAAACCTCAAGTGTTCGATCTCAGCCGACATACGCGTTGATAATTGAAAAACCCACTTGATAAACTCCGATCTCTATTGCAAAAAAAGATTCTTTCGTTACACTACCTGCCATTGTTGCAAATACCCCGTGACCAAGGCTTCTTTCCGTGGTCTATGTAATTTACACTATGCCTGCGATCTCTTTGATTCCCTGTTCAGTGCCTACAGCTGACTGTAAAGAACCGAATCCATCCGCCTCCAGTAGGTCCATCAGGCCATGTTTGATATCGTACACGACTGAAGGGCCTTCGTACACCAGCCCCGTGTACAACTGCAGTAGACAGGCACCTGCGCGGATCATTCGATAAGCGTCCTCTGCCGAAAAAATTCCACCAACACCAATAATCGGATACCGGGGGCCAACACATGAATAGATGTACCTGACCATCTGAACCGCTCTGTGGTGCAGCGGCGCACCACTAAGCCCTCCCGGACCAATTGTATCCAGAGTGTGCTTATCCGTAACTAGCCCTGCTCGATCCTTGGCAGTATTGGCCACGACGAATCCACTCACTCCGCGGCTGATCGCTGTTTCCAAAATTCCCTCTGTCTGACTGTCATAAATCACTTTCGGGGTATCCAGAGGGGAAAGCTTTATCAATACTGGAACCCGACCATCGACTTCGCCCATAAGCACCACAAGCAGTTCGTCCAGATACTTCGGCGTCTCGAATGTCTTGCCATCCGGGGTATTGGGGCAAGAGATGTTTATGGTCAAATAGTCAGCATGAGGAATCAAGCGGGCTGCACAGCGACGATAATCTTCAATGGGCGATGTATTTCCATGGACCCTGGCAATACTGACGCCAACCGGCATCCCGGTTACACGGGCACTGGACAAACGTTGAGCGACCCGGCGAGCACCCTTGCTTGGCAAACCCAGTCGGTTGATAATTGCACGATCCTCCTCGAGACGAAATAATCTTGGTCGTGGATTGCCCCGCGATCGACGAAGGGTCACCGAACCCACCTCCGCATGCCCAAAACCCAGTTTGGCCCAGAACGGAAGCAGTAGCGCATTCTTATCGCAACCTGCTGCCAACCCCACTGGATTTGGAAAATCCAAATTCCAGACACGCTGATGAAGCGCAGAATCTTCCAGTGTATAGGTGCGACGAAGATACCGCGACGCACAACGATCGGCTAGCCAAGCTGCCCCGAACCCCAGCCGATGTGCCAAACCGGGATCCAGTCCGAAGAGCCAATGCCTCAGCTTTTCACTCATGTCTTAGGGATCACCAGCCTGGCAGCAGCTGGAATCCAAAATGGCCCCCCTTCTGCGGCCGCTGGAATGGATAGGCATAATAAATCTCGAAGACAAGGTATCCCAGCAAGTTAAATCGCGCCGCAGGACCAACACTTACCACCGGCACACGCTCAACCGTGTCCTGCTCAAACTTTAACATCTTGAATGGATCATCTCCCTCATTCCAAGCCATTCCCACATCCGCGAATCCCACCAGCTCCAGCGGCAAATAAGGGAAATTGATCAGACCCAGGACTTCCGTACCCAACAAGGGTAAGCGAACTTCCGCGCTCGCCAATGCGGCACGCGTCCCGAACAGACGTGTGTATACCGAGCACTCGGCATCTCGACATTCCTCACCAAAATCAAAAGAGTTATAATTGTACCCTCGGACAAAACCCCGGTAATAGGGATAATAGAGACTCTCACGTGAGAAGACGCGCCCCTGATCACCCCCAAAATTGCCCGCAAACATGCCACGAATAGCAAGCGTGAAGGGCCGCGGGAAGAAGTAACGGCGATAGTCAGCCAGAACGCTGATGAAATTGTCGGTGCCAATGCGAGGGGCAACCTCGAACCGATACCTCCCCCCTTGTGAGGGCGAGGTAAAACCAAAGTTACTGAAGTCTCCAACATACGCCACACCCACATCAACGTAATAGAAACCGTCCGGCTCACACGCCCAAACCGTCTGTTGCTCCTCTTCGGTAAGATTGCTGCACTTGTCCGCATTCCTGCGTTCCCGCTGGATGCCGAAAGCCGTGTACGTGTAGTCAAAGGCTTGAATGTCAAACCCATAACGGGTAAAACCTCCAAACACTTCAAACCGTCGCGTCGTGGTCAAAGGATATGAGCCAATGCCACGAACCTGATCCACGTACAATCGCTGACGCAAGTCCCGAATTACGTACTCCCCATACTGATTAAAACCCTGCTGTGGATAACCGTACAAATAGGGGATGTGTGCTGCCAAACCACCATAATTAAATCGCCGCCCACGGTTCATATACTGTACCATCCCCCCGACATCCTTGAATGTACCGTTGGCCTGTGCAACAATCGCTAGATTCTGATTGCCCAGCATATCACTGAAGTAGAATCCAACTCCCCCAGTTGCCCCTCCACCATAGTATCCTCCAACCGAAAATCCAAATGCCGGAGGCGCTACATAGTCCAGCTGTAGCCGCGAACTGTACACCTCTTCAATCGGAGTTCCAGGCTCTGGAAGTCCGGTCAGAGGATCATCCAGATAATGTTCAACCAGTCCCTCGTTCTCTGCACTCAGCGGGGGCAGGATACTGGCACTGGTCGAGGCACTGTTTTCAACCAAGGTCCCCACAGCCTTATCAGCTTCAAGTCCGAAAACCTTGTAGCCACCGTCATGATAAACTGAAAATACTACCCTTCCATTTTGCGCAGCTACACTCATTGTAGGAGATAGCGCGGTAATACCACTAACCCCCGTTTTGAGACTTGTCACGCGGTAGGGCCTTTCTTCACGGAAATCATACCGGTAAATATCCGAAAAGCCATCCTGATCACTGATGAAATACAAACTTTGCCCATCCGGTGAAAACTGCGGATTGATATGCTTCCCATTGGCAAAGGGACGCAGTGTGCTGTGCGTGCCACTGCTGAGATCAATGAGCGAAATGCGCGTCTCAGCATACTCCAGCGTTTCGAAATTTGTCCCGTCTGGTCCACGATCCGTTACGACCGCCAGCGTCTGACCATCCGGGGACCATGCAGGCTGAAGATCAGCAAATCGATCACTGGTGATCTGGCGCACCTGACCCTCTTGGAGGTCATATATGTACAGATCACTGATCCCTCCATCAATCCCGGAAAATGCAATCGAACGTCCATCCGGGGACCATGCAGGATTGCTGAACGCACTCACACCCTCAACACTGATCCGATTCTCAAGGCTTCCGGAGTCCAAATTCCATACTGAAAGCTCGTTATCTCCTTGCGAAAAGGTCACGAAAGCAAAACGCTTGCCATCAGGGGACCAGGAACCCGCCGAGTTAATGAAGCGAATATTGTCGAAATGTGGGTTGGTGTTGGTCGCACTCAGTTTGCGGATGGTTTCCCCGGTCTCCGCATCCGCAATGAACAGATTAATGTTAAAGATATCCCTCTCACTCAGGTAGGCTACATACTGTCCGTCTGGACTCACGGTGGGCGAAAGGTTCAGCGCTCCGCCACTGAGCTCCTCAGACAGGATGACTGTTCCGGCACTATCTGGATGCGTGCGCGAATCCATGATCGGCATGTAAGCATCCCGGATGGCCTGGGCCCATTCCACCGAGAGAGAGTCAGCAGTGATCCCAATCGTGTATACGAAAGCCGAATCAACACCTCTACGCCCTCCCAACTTAAAGAGATTGGTCACCGCCGCATCCCCGTACTTTCCCCCGATATAGGCTAGGTACGCCTGTCCGTAGCGATAAGGAAAATACTTGTTACTCCGAGTCAAATCCTCAATCGTCGGCAGGTCATCTCTCAGCGCGGCATCACGCATCCACATGGCCGTGTGTGCATCATCCCGGCCAACAGACAGATACTCTGCCATCCCCTCCACGAGCCACAAGGGCAGCAGCTGAAGAGCGAAGCGGGAACTATCTCCGCGCGAAAGTGCAATATCATACTGGAAACTGTGCACGAGTTCATGACCCAACACATGATCAGTCTCCTTGTAGATTCCTGTAAGCGGCATAACAACCCGCTCCTTAAGACTTTCGGTAACCCCTCCGGTGCCCTGCCCTAAGTGTCCCCCAATCACATTGGTCTGCTGGAAGTCCGCGTCATTGGCGTAAAAAATGATCGGCTTACGTTCATGAAAATCGCGCGTGAAGGTTCGAGAATGACGACGATACCACCGCTCCCCCATTCGAGCCGCGTCTTCAACCGCGGCTTTTTCCTCGGGATAGTAGTAAAACTGAAAATGCGGCGTCCGAAAACTTCGGAACTGGAATTGGTCGTACTGTACCTTATTGCGTCCGAATTGCTGTGCCAACACGGGCTCCGAGGTCAGAAGAATCGGCAGAATAAACGACATGGCCAATAACAAGAACTTCCTCATGGAGTGCCCCTCTTGGTCTCTATTTTTGATCTATATTAATACCACCCATCTTGGGAACAGTTTGGATGTTCCCAGCGAGTAATAGTCTTAGACTGGCAACCGGTTCCATCTGGACTACGATGCTGTTACTTAAACGTTCGCAATTACCATACCATTCCGTTGACTGACCACCGCTATTGGCTCTTCACCTTCGCAATTGGTGGCGCACTGTTGATCTTGAGCCTCCAATTATTCAGACTGCAGATTACCGAGCAACAGGACCTGTCAAGTATAGCGCGAGGTAATGCACTTCGCGATATACGCATAATCCCTGCGCGTGGCTCTATCTATGACCGCAATAATACGCTGATGGTCGATAATCACCCGACCTACACTATTACGCTAACCCCGCGCAACTTTGATCGCGCACAAATCCTCCTGCTGGCCGATCATCTTGGAGTGGAAGATTCAATAGTTACTCAACAACTGGAGGAGGCGCAGGCATGGAATCCATACCGGCCGAGTCCTTCATTTTCAAACGTTCCGTTCGAGCGGTATGCCCGCATACTGGAAGATGCCTACCGTCTTAAAGGCGTAGGATGGGAAACTGGTCAGCAACGCCACTATTCCACAAATGCACGCGCTTCACATATTCTGGGATATACCGGAGAAATAACGAAGGCCGAACTCAGTTCTGGATCATATGCCTCCGCGGACACCGCCCTATATCGCCAAGGAGATATTCTTGGACGCACTGGTATTGAAAAAGGCTACGAGCCGTGGCTGCGCGGCGTGCCTGGAGTAGCGCGAAGCTGGGTCAATGTTCACGGCCTCGAAGTTATGAAATATGCTCAGGGACAAAGTGATCAGCCACCGAGACAGGTATATGACATTCACCTGGCCCTAGATCATCGTGTACAGACGCTTGCCGAGTCTCTGTTCGTCAACAAGCGTGGAGCCGCAGTAGCACTGGACCCGAATACCGGGGGCATTATTGCACTCGTGAGTAAGCCCGATTACCCTCTCGAGCTCTTCAGCGGAGACCTTAGTCCCCAGGCGTGGCAAGATCTGAACGTCCATCCGGACACGCCGCTGTACAACCGTGCATCCATGAACCTGATGCCGCCCGGATCCACCTGGAAACCTTTCATGGCCCTCCTTGCACTGTCTGAGGGGCTCCTTGGTGACAGAGGGGCGGAGGCTACCATCTTCTGTAACGGATACCACCCTGTCGGGCAAGGACGTTTTTTCAGATGCCTAGGATCCTACGGCCATCAAACGGTTCTGGAGGCCATCAAGAATTCATGTAATACGTTTTTCTTTGAACTAGCCGCACGGATGGATCTATCCGTCTTCAAGCAATACGCAAACCGTTTTGGCTTTGGTGTTGAAACTCCCACGGATATCAGAGAGCAGACGGCCGGACTTATTCCTGACTCCGCTTATTTCAATAATACGCGGAGCTACTGGGGCAAGGGCGATGTGATGAACCTTGGTGTCGGGCAGGGCCATATGGGGGTTACCCCCCTCCAGTTGGCCAAATACACAGCTGCCTTGGCCAATGGAGGGACCCTGCATGCGCCACGCATGGTTTCGTATCTGGTTAATACCCAGACGGGCGAAAAAATAAATCCACCGGGTTTGCCCGAACCAACACCGCTCGGGATTGATACCGCCTACGTCAATCTCGTACGCCGGGGCATGCGCTTAGTCATGGAAGAGGGGACCGGACGAGCTTCGCAGATCCCGGACATTCCGAGTGCAGGTAAGACCGGGACTGCACAGGCTCCCAGAAACTTGAGGGATCACTCAGTTTTTATCATGTTCGCACCCTTTGATGATCCACAGATTGCTCTTGCCGTTCAATGCGAAAACACGGGCGACGGCAGCAGATGTGCAGCACCTATTGGCAGTTTGATGGCTGAGCAGTATCTCAAAGGTGAAATCCCGTCCTCGTGGCGAACTGACGTCCGGATGGATCGAGCAATGACTGCCATCAGTCAGCCGCTTTCCAGCGAAAACCAATAACCCATGCGGCGCTGGTACAAGAATCTGGACTTCCCAATCCTACTGGTTTGGGTTGCTCTGTGTATCTGCGGGCTCATCGCCATTTACAGCGCGACGCATGGGGACGCACAGGAATACTTGCTTAATACGGTCCAGAGAAATTTTCAGCGCCAGATTGTATGGCTCTTTATTTGCGTGGGGGCTTTGTCAGTCATTATGCTCCTGCCAATACGCCTGCTCATTCGCCTGACCCCCTGGATATACCTAGCTTCCATGGCGCTTTTGGTAATCGCTTTGGTCTTTGGTCGAGAGGTAAGTGGGGCACGTTCTTGGGTTTACTTTGGTCCCTTTGGTTTTCAGTCCTCGGAGCTGGCCAAGGTTGGCACGCTGCTCATGGCAGCTTTCATCTTGTCTTCACGCAAGGGCGGCATTGAGTCAACAGCACTCCCCATGGTTGGCGTACTCGCGCTGCCTGCAATACTCGTCATACTTCAAAATGACCTCGGAACTGCGCTTGTTTTTGTGGGACTTATTCCGATTCTATGGCTTTGGGCCGGTATTCGGCTCAGGGTTGTAGGACTGCTGATCATCTTCCCGATAGCTGGCTATCTGACTATTCTCGACTGGACAATAGCATTGGGGTTTACGGCTGTGGTTGGAATTATTGCCTGGTTCACAACACGAAGCCCCGCGTGGGTCACATTGGGCGTACTGGCAGGCGTCATAACGCTCGGGGTTGCATCTTTTGCCCTGAATGCGGTGTTCCAGCCGCACCAAGTCGCACGCATTGAGTCCTTCCTAAACCCGGAGGCGGACGAATATCGGGCGGGCGTCGGCTTTCACCTTGTTCAATCGAAAACTGCCCTTGGTTCAGGAGGATGGTTCGGAGAAGGGCATATGAAGGGCAGTCAGACACAAGGACGTTACATCCCTGAGCAATCCACAGACTTTGTGTTCTCCGTCATTGGAGAAGAATGGGGGTTTGTCGGCTCAATTCTGGTCCTGCTGCTGTTCGCAATACTTATGCTACGTCTGGTCCGGCTTGCGAGAGAGATCGAGCACCCTTTCGGGAGTATTGTCGCTGCCGGCACTGCCGGCATTTTCCTGATTCATATCAGTGTGAATATCGGTATGGTAATTGGTTTATTGCCAGTAATAGGTATTCCATTACCTTTCCTGTCCTACGGTGGTTCTGCGTTACTCACAAATACAACACTTATGGGTCTTGCATTGGCGGCTTACATGAGACGCAGCGAGTTCGCGATGTACATATAATTGATGCCACGCTATTTTGACGTTATCGTCGTTGGACTGGGAGCAGCCGGAAGCGCCGCTCTTTTTCATGTCGCCCAGTCGGGGGCCAAGGTGATGGGCATAGACCGATTTGTGCCTCCACACAATCGCGGCTCCACCCACGGCGAAAGCCGTATCATCCGCAAAGCTTATTTCGAGGGTGTACAATACTTGCCGATGCTGACCAGAGCTTACACCCTGTGGTACAATCTGGAGGAAGTATCAGGACTGCAACTAATGCGCTTGGTTGGATCACTCAATATTGGCCACGCGGACAGTGAAATGATCCGTTCTGCATGCAAGAGTGCTGTCGCCAGCGGTACCAAACACCTTCTGCTGTCTTCGAAAGAAGTGAATGACCAGTATCCTGCCTACCATCTCCAACCGGATCAGGTGGCTCTGTTGGATTTAGAAGCGGGCTACATTCATCCTGAACGCTGCGTTCGCGCACATTTACTGCAGGCTTCTGCACATGGCGCGCAATGCAGATTCGGTACGCCTGTCACTTCCTGCAACCCCAAGGGCGACCGTGTCACCGTAAATGTCGGCCACGACACTTTTCAAGCCTCGCGCGTGATTCTAACGGCCGGTGCCTGGATGCCTGACTTTGCACCGGTCCCGCTTGAAATTGAGCGGATCACCACCTCCTGGTTCACTACAGTTGCCGAAAAGTTCACTCCCGACGCTTGTCCGGTATTTATTCTTGAGGAGAACAATGGACTTAGAAGTTATGGTTTCCCCGACCTAGGTAACGGGGTGAAAATTGGATTGCACCACACTGGTCCGCTTGCCAAGCATCCAGATGAAGTCAGTCGTACACTGCTTCCCGAAGATGAAGCGGAGGCACGTAGCGTACTGGAGCGAATAATGCCTGACGCCGCAGGTAAATGTCGCAATACGACTGTTTGTATGTATTCAAATACGCCGGACAAGGACTATCTCATTGACTATCTGGGAGGCACTGACACACGCTTTGTTGTAGGCAGTGCCTGCTCCGGGCATGGGTTCAAGGCCAGTAGTGCTGTCGGTGAATCGTTGGCTGCGTTGGCACTGGATAACACGCCACCAGTAGACCTCTCACCATTCAAATGGCGGTGGGACTGAGAGCCTAAGACATGAAAGAGTACCTGAGAAGCGCTCTTGGTCGCGTACTTCGGACCATGAAGAATGTACCTACCGGTTTTTTGCCGGAATTGTCTGTCCCCGCAAACCCGGATCATGGCGATTTTGCCACCAATTGTGCAATGCAACTGGCAAGGCATTTGCGTCGATCACCCCGTGTGATCGCTGACGAAATAGTGGCCGCGTTCATGGCGACGGAGCATGACCCATTTTATGTGGAATCTGTCACGATTGCTGGAGCTGGCTTCATCAATTTTCGATGCTCCGACCGCTATCTGTATCGGGAATTAGAATCCTGTTTAGCACAAGGGGCGGAATTCGGACGCTCAAGTACTGGTCTGGATAAGCGCGCCCTCGTTGAATTTGTGAGCGCCAACCCCACGGGCCCCCTAACCGTCGGGCACGGTCGCAATGCGGTATTAGGAGACACGATTGCAAGGCTCCTGGAATGGATCGGCTACGCGGTCACGCGCGAATACTACTTCAATGACGCCGGGCGTCAAATGCGTGTCCTAGGTGCCTCTGTGCGAAGCCGCTATGAGGAGGTAATCGCAGAAGAAGATCAACCATTTTCAACTTCAGCACGCGTAGTCCAGCACCGGCATAGTTATAGAGCAAAACAACTCGCCGGGAGCAAGACAACTGTTCCCGCTTCCTTTCCCGAAGACGGGTATCTAGGTTCATACATCATTGAGATCGCCCGGGAGTTGGTGCGGGTTCACGGTCCAGATCTGCTGGATGCCAAGGATGATGATTGCTTTGAACGTGCGGCAAAACAAACCATTCTTACCGATATCCGCGCAACACTCGAACGGCTCGGAGTATCGATGGATAACTACTTCAACGAAAAAAGCCTATACGATTCCGGAGCCGTTTCTGAAACGCTTGATGCCCTACGTGAGCGCAGAATGATTTACGAGCGGGATGGCGCTACCTGGTTCAAAACATCCGAACTCGGCAAAGAATCAGACACCGTGCTGGTCAAGTATACAGGTGAACCAACCTATCGACTCCCTGACATTGCGTATCACGTTGACAAAATGAAACGTGATTACGATGTTGTGATAAATATCTTTGGTGCCGACCACATCGCTACTTATCCCGATATCCTGCGAGGCCTGGATGTACTAGACCTTGATTCAGACCGGGTTGAGGTAGTTATTTACCAGTTTGTTACACTGATGCGCGCCGGCGAGGAGGTGAAGATGAGTACACGCAAAGCCAACTTTGTAACGCTGGATGAGCTGATGGACGAAGTCACTCCAGATGTGACGCGATATTTCTTTGCTATGCGATCTGCTCAAAAGCACTTGGAGTTTGACCTGAACCTCGCACGTGAAGCAAGTGACAAGAACCCGGTGTTTTATCTCCAGTATGCCCATGCACGCATCTGCTCGATACTCCAAAAAGCTGCGGAGATCGCGCTCGTGTCGGATCCCGCTCTGGCACAACTTACCCTCCTTGAACATGAGGCTGAGATCGCGCTTATCAAAGAAATAATTCAATTCCCTCAGATCGTTGTCAGCTGCGCGCAGGCACGTGAACCCCACCGACTTGCGACATACCTGCGCGGAGTAGCGGAAGCTTTCACCAGGTTTTACCACTCATGTCGTATCATTGGAGAAAGGAGAGAAGTTGCCCTGGCACGAATGGCGTTGGCACAGGCAACGGGCATCACGCTCCGAAACGGGCTGGAAATTCTCGGTATAAGTGCACCTGAGCGGATGTGACCATGAAGATCGCTTTCCAGGGAGAGATTGGTGCATTCAGTGAAGAAGCAGCAGGATATCTGTACCCTGGCTGTGATGTGGTGCCCTTGCCCTCCATGGAGGATGTATTCATAGCCGTAGAAAATCAGACCGTTGCACGAGGCATCATCCCCATCGAAAATTCCCTCTTTGGTAGTGTACATATCAACTACGACCATTTGCGCAATTACCGTGTCAAGATTACGGGCGAAGCGAAACTTCGTATTCGCCATTATCTGATGGCGAAACCTGGTGCCCATTTGGAGGGGATCAAGCGTGTCCTTTCTCATCCACAAGCGTTGGGACAATGTCAGGTCTTCCTGCGGGAAAAACTCGGTTCAAGTGATATCGTACCCACCTACGACACTGCGGGGGCTGCAAAACTGGTTGCGGCCGAAAATAGTCTTAGCAGCGCCGCCATCGGACCTGCCCGGGCGGCCTTGGAGTATGGTCTGCAAATCCTGGCTGAGGATCTGCAAAGTCATGCACTTAACTACACACGATTTCTCGCCTTGGCACCGGAAGATGCCCCGAGACTGACCTCGTCGAAAGAACCACTAAAGACCTCCATCGTGTTTACGCCTAAGGAAAACGTACCCGGCGCTCTTTTCAAAAGCCTCGCAGTATTTTTTTTGCGGGATTTGGACCTATACAAAGTGGAAAGTCGTCCGCTCATCGGCAGACCGGGGGCTTATCTGTTCTATCTGGACGTTGAAGGAGATGTAGAAAGCCCTATCCTTCAACGGGCACTCGAACATCTCAACGAAATAAGTGCAGACCTACGCGTTCTGGGGTCCTATCCACGTGGACAAACCTGGAACGGTGAAGAAAGCACTTAGGTACCTCTGGGTCCATACTTTCAGACAACCACAACTCATCAAAATGTTACGTATCTCCTTTTTCTCACTAGTACTCTGCTCGCTCTGCCTCCCCGCAAGTGCTCAACAGCAATCTTTGGACCACGACGTGTACGAAATATGGAACCGTCTCACAAGCCGATCAATCGCAAACAACGGCGAATGGGCATTCTACAATTACAGCCCCGAGAAGGGAGACGAAACACTGGAGGTGCGCGGCCTTTCGAAAGATGTGCTGCATCATATCCCGAGAGGCAGTTCGGCTAGGTTCACACACGATTCCCAACATGTACTTTATCTGATTTCTCCTTCAGAGGATTCCGTTAAGGCGGCCAAAAAAGCTGACCTTGATGAGGAAGAAATGCCCAAGGATACGCTAGGAATACTGAACTTAACAACTGGCGAGGTCCACCATATACCGCGTGTTCAGTCGTTCAAGCTGCCGGCAGATATGGGAAACGTGGTAGCGTATCTCCTGGAAGAGACCGACGCCGACTCAACGGGCAAAGGTGCTACACTCCAACTGCGTGATCTTTCAACTAGTAGCGAGGACAGCTTCGCTCATGTAAAAACTTACGCCCTCTCGGCGAATGGTGCCCATTTAGTTTATACTTTCGAGGGAATTGATTCACTCGATACCGGACTGGTTCGAATAGATCTCCTGACCCACGCAGTAGATACACTGCTCTCTGGTGGTGGCGAATACAAAAGTCTCACATTTGACGAAACTGGCGATCAGTTCGCTTTTCTGTCCAGCCGTGAAGGCCACGAAATGAACCCCGCCGAATTCACACTCTATTACTGGAAACCCGGTATGGACAGTGTGGATGTGGTTGCAACTGCAACCAGTGAAGGGGTCCCAGAAGCGTGGTGGATCAATCCGGACGGGAGTATCTCATTTTCGGAGAGTGGAAGTCGTCTGTATTTTGGTACTTCACCAAGACCACCGGCCAAGGATGAAGAAGACGAGGAAGATGAGGAGGACAAGGTAGTACTGGATGTATGGAACTGGCGTGATCCATTACTGCAGCCCATGCAGTTAGTCAACGCCGAACGTGAAAAGAATCGATCCTATCGCGCGGTCATCCACTTGGACACTGGCAATATTGTCCAATTGGCACATAAGGATGTACCGGATATTTCTGTGGGGACAAATGGCGATGCGGACATCGCAATCGGCTGGTCAAACCTGCCCTACCAACAGCAAATCAGTTGGGATTCCCCCAGAGCATACGATACGTACGCGATTGATGTAATGAGCGGAATGCGAACAATGATGCTTGAGGCCACGCAATCACGTCCGTCGCTGTCCCCAAATGCGGAATACCTCACATGGTGGGATCGTGATACGTTGAGTTGGATGGCTGTGTCAACCGGAGGTGGCGAACCGATCAACCTGTCCAAATCCATAGACCAGGCCATTCACAACGAAATACACGACTGGCCCTACGCGCCTAATTCATATGGCAGCGCGGGCTGGAGTACCGACGACAATGAGTTCCTGCTCTATGATCGCCATGATATCTGGGCCGTTGATCCGCTAGATCCATCCACGCCACGCAATGTAACCGGTGGAAAGGGCCGCGAACTCAACCTGCGATTCCGGTACGTTCGCCTGGATCTGGAAGAAGACGCGATTACCGACGAACTCATGCTTTCCAGCTTCAACATGGAAACCAAGTCGTCCGGCTTCTATCGCACGAATCTAGACGCGAATAGCCCTCCCGAAGAACTGGTTATGATGGATCAGCGATTTGGGTTCTTGTACAAGGCTGAGGATGCGGATCAGCTACTTTTCACACGGGAAAGCTTTACGGAGTTCGGGGACCTTTGGACTAGCGGCTTGGATATGTCTGATATGAAGCGTGTAAGTGATCTGAACCCCCAGCAATCCGACTATACTTGGGGCACCGCAGAGCTCGTGCGATGGACTTCGCTGGACGGCCTTCCGCTTACAGGAATGCTTTTTAAGCCGGATGGCTTTGATGCATCCCAGCAGTATCCGATGATGGTTTACTTCTACGAAAAAATGTCCGATGGCTTGCATCAGTATCGTGCACCCTCCACTGCGCGTTCATCTATCAGCTTTTCGTTTTACGTCAGCCGGGGCTACCTCGTGTTCGTGCCCGATATTCCGTACAAGGTGGGGTATCCTGGAGAAAGTGCGTTAAATGCCGTCGTTCCAGGAGTCACTATGCTCATCAACCAGGGGTTCGTGGATCCTGCCCGCGTCGGTGTGCAGGGACATAGCTGGGGCGGTTACCAGATAGCATACATGATCACCGAGTCCGACCTGTTCGCAGCGGCGGAAGCCGGCGCACCTGTAGTCAACATGACAAGCGCGTATGGTGGAATACGCTGGGCAAGTGGGATGAGCCGCATGTTCCAATACGAGCGCACACAGAGCCGGATAGGCGGATCGCTCTGGGAAACACCACTCAGGTATCTTGACAATTCTCCACTATTTCAGGCAGACAAAGTGAAAACACCCGTCCTTATGCTCCACAACGATGATGACGGTGCAGTGCCGTGGTACCAGAGAATCGAATTTTTTGTAGCCCTACGTCGTCTTAGCAAACCGGTCTGGATGCTGAACTACAACGGGGAGGGACATGGCCTTTCCAAGTACGCCAATAGAAGGGATTTTGCTATCCGTATGCAGCAGTTTTTCGATCATTACCTGATGGATGCGCCTGCTCCCATATGGATGACTGAGGGAATTCCAGCGACAATGAAAGGAGAAACGCTGGGCTTGGAGCCTGCTGCCGATCAGGAACAGGATTAGGCTACTAAATTACACCGGACTGGTGAGGAAAACCGTCAGGGACGGTGCACAAGAAAAGAGATCAGCGCCGGCTGTCGTACGGCCGGCGCTGTGAATTCTACTTGCTCGTAACTGAACTTTCTCCCTATTATCCCCCAAATCGGTTTTTCCTGGGCCATATCGCCCTTTTATCCCCGTACTGACAGCACACGGGCAATCATCGAAACGATAACACTTGTAACTGGATCGGACGAGGTATTACTGTGGCACTTGAGATGCTGAAGTTTTCGAGGGGCAGCAGAACAATAGCTCCATTAGTTGCTCGTACATGAATCAGTGGTGCGCCCTGGTGCATTGCCATCTTCAGTTCGGGTTCCGTATCAGGATTAACGACTCCCCATCCGCCCAAATCCAGGCTTTTCCCAGCCAGGTCAAGCGTTGCTGCAAAATTCTCGGGTGCAGATAGAGTCACATCCCCATTTGAGGACTGGATCCTGACATTCTGAATTTTCTCCACTCCCACATTAACATCACCATTTGAGGACTTGAGCATAAGGCTTCCTATGATCTGACCGATTTGTATATCACCATTTCTAAGGTTCACGTCCGCGTGGGCCTCAATTAACCCGGTTTCAATGTCTCCTTTACTTGTCGCTTTTGCTGTCACGAATGCACCCTTGAGGTGCTCGGCGAAGATGTTTCCCTCAGAGGTCTGCAACGAGATTTCACGGGATGTAGCCACATTCTCCAAAGTGATACTTCCGTTGCTGGTTTTGGCAAACACAGACTCTCCTTCCAGGCGTTGTGCGCTAATATTTCCGCTGGAAGATTTCAAATCAACTCGACCATTAGCGGAAACGAGGCCAATTGCCATATTGCCCTGTGTCGTCCTGACGGATGCAAGTTCTGCTTCAATCCGGTCCGCGGAGATATTGCCACCTGTTGTTCTGATTTCAAGGTCATTGCCGGCCACCAGTCCAAGGATCATAGGACCATTGACGGTGCGGACGTTCAGGGACGAAGCATCAATCTGATTTGTGATGATACTTCCGTCTGAGGACTGTAACGTGAGGGTCTCACTGGAAGCGATATTCTGCACCTTGATATTGCCATTAATAGATTTTACCATCACGGATGCACCTTGAATCTGCTGCGCATTGATGTTACCGTTATTGGAGGTTCGTATTTCGGCATGATCGCTGGAGGCGATTCCCAGGTGCAGACTGCCATTAGTTGTTTTAACGATCAGGGACGAAGCATCAATCTGGTTTGCCGCGATGCTTCCGCCTGAGGATTGTAGATCGAGCGCCTCGCTGGAGGTGATTTTGTCCACCTTGATGTTACCATTATTGGAGGTTCGTATGTCGGCATTATCGCTGGTGGCGACTCCAAGATTCAGATCGCCATTGACTGCTTTGACGATCAGAGACGAAGCATCAATCTGGTTTGCCGCGATACTTCCGACTGAGGATCGCAACGTGAGCTCCTCTCTGGAGATGATGTTGTCAACCTTGATGTTGCCCTTACTGGAGGTACATATTTCGGCATTATTGCTGGAGGCGGCACCCAAATTCAGATCACCATTAACTGCTTTAACGATGAGAGACGAAGCATCAATTTTCTTGGTTGTGATACTTCCATCTGAGGTCTGAAGCAAGAGGCTAGTTTTTGATGTCAGTTCTCCAATCTTTATATCGCCATTAATAGTTCTGGCTAAAACGGACTCGCCGTGCGTTTTTTCCGAAGTGATATTGCCGTCCGATGTTCGAATCTCGGCATGATCACTGGATATGACTCCCAGATTCAAATCGCCATTGACTGCTTTGACGGTCAAAGACGAAGCATCGATTTTCTTGGTTGTAATACTTCCATCTGAGGTCTGAAGCAGGAGGTTAGTTTTTGATGTCAGTTCCCCAATCTCTATATCGCCATTGACTGCTTTGACGGTCAAAGACGGAGCATCAATTTGCTTGGTTGTAATAGTTCCATCTGAGGTCTGAAGCAGGAGGCTAGTTTTGGATGTCAGTTCTCCAATCTCTATATCGCCATTGATTGTTCTGGCTATAACAGACTCGCCTTGCATTTTTTCTGAAGTTATACTGCCGTCCGATGTTCGAATCTCGGCCTGATCACTGTGAAGGAATTTCACAGCAATATTGCCATTAACCGTCTTGGCAGTCACAGATGTGCCCTGGAACTCCTCTGCAGTAATATCTCCATCCGAACTCTGGAGTTTGATTGGACCTCCAGAAATCGAATTGACCGTGATGCTTCCATCCGAAGACCTGACTTCGGCTCCGGCCTTGAGTTCATTAATCCGCACTTCTCCGCGATACGTGCGAAGCCGTGGGTGCACGGTAGCCGGCATGGCAATGGTCACGTCTATGACGGGCGGGTCATTTCGCCAGCCCCGAGTGTCCAGATTCTTCCAATCTGGGGCCGAAAGCAATCGCAAGGTCCCCTCTTCCATGACTACGTCGAAGCGTTGCCTGAGGTAGTAATCGTCTACTCTCTGTTGCTTTTCGCCAGTAACCACAACCTGAATTTCAATATCGAATCGGTCCGATGTTTGAACTGTGAGGTTAGCATTTGGCACGTTAACGATCAGCTCGGAAACTGCACTGGCAGCAAACTGCTGTTTGATGGGCGTGATTTCGACTTGGGCACTGGCAGGAACAACTATTGCAAATGCCAGGAATAGTGTGGCGGCCAGGATGTGTTTCGGGAAGGATCTCATGTACTCCGGGTTTTAAATCTCGTGGTTTCAGACCTGGAGTGAGACCACAAGATGTCTTAATTGTTCCTTGCCTGAACTCACCCTTCCGGTTTCTCCTACGGGCGAGCTTCGAACTTAACCGTGCGTCAAACTTGTTGGCATTAGTCATGGGGTTCGACCGGTACGGAACCCTGCCAAAGAAGTCTTGGCCAGTCACCCACCGGCCAATAGACAATCACATGTGCTATCCCAAGTCTGCTTGATCCGTTAAATGACACAACAAAACTGTTGTCAACGTAATTGTTGTGAAATTTTGAATTTATCCCTCTTGCTATTGCGAAGTCGTTCTGATGTGTCGTTGGAGGCAGTGCAACCCAAACATCAATTCGAGATTTCGTATCCCTGTTCAGATAGTCCCTCAGGTCGACCTAATTCCCAGAAAATGAAAATTCAGCTTTTCACATAAATGGCGGAAGATCTCTAACTTGATCCAGAAAAATGATGTCCGCTCTCTCCTTCCTCAGAATCGTTAAAGTTTGCTTGCGATAGTTGCTATACTCATAAGCGTCCTTATTCTTCTGCCAGTGTTCAACCTGCTGACGCTGGACAAGAGGATACCCCGAGTTGGAGGCTCCATATTCGCAAGCGCTGAGTGTATATGGACAGCAGTCAAATGGTAATTCGAATGGATTGTAACCGATCCCGCTATGAAGGCGATGATGACGAGGGGCTTGTTTCAATCATTGAGGAAACTTTTGATTGTTTTTGTGACTGATAGGG
>JAPPGC010000067.1 GCA_028875125.1 Bacteroidota bacterium
AACCCAAAATGGCCATTTGTGCCCCCGAGTCAACCCGTACCTGTCGAAGTCAGGACCACCACACCAAACATCAGATGACATTGGACTTCTGATGGCCAACACCCGGACATGACGTGCACCAAATTCGACCTTAAAGATGTCCTAAGGCACACTCCGCCGTCAAATGATCCCGTTATAGTACCCGTTCCGGTAGCGTAAACCCGGCATTGTACTGCGCCTGCCGCTCGCGGCCTTAGTCCGCTATTCGATTGCGTTGATTCGTGTCGGTGAGCGGGACATGCTTCAATTCCGTACCGCGAGCAAGAATTTCTTTTGCATCATACCTACTGTCCACTAGGTTTTGGCAATTGGTCACCCGTTGCCGCGTCATGGTCACCAATGGATTGACCAACTCATTTTCGTGCTTCGATGCAGATGAAGTGATACAACTGACCGGAACCCCTCCGTTCGCCACATCCATGTGCAGTTATACCCGGTCCATGTCTGCGTAGATACTTTCGGGTTTTTCTTACATCCCACCGTGCAGTCCTTGAGTAAATCGTCCAGCATTCGCTCCTGCTGAGCAACGTAGGGAAACAATGGATTTCGATTCACAATGAAATAATGCCGAGCAGATTCCTGCTTGGGACGGCCTGACGACTACTGGCACCAAAATCAACCTGATTTTTGACTCTTGCACCCGCCCTGCAAAGTTTCAGCGAAAGCGCGACTCATAGTGAACTGATCTCGAGATTCGCAATACTGAGCACAGGGTAGCCTTTACTATTCCTCCGAACAAGGTATAGACGATCAGCCGAGTCAATCCACTGGATGCTGATGGACTCCATTACGCGAGCGTTTCCGTTTAATTCAGGGTTGTCGAATTGCAACTGGCCATAGCCAACCAAGTCCCCATTCTGATCAAATAGTTCCGCTTGTGGCTCAAAATCCTGTTTCAGTGGCATCCGAACAGGGAAATGAAGGATCTCACCTGTGCTCAGGATAGCCACACCGCTACTCTGGCTGAGAATCCTCGCAAAGTAAGTTCCAGTGGAGCGTGATAGCATAGCAGCACCCCGCCTTACGTCCGGGTTCGTATCAAAGTCGTTCTTGCTCACGGGCATAAACGATCTCTTGGGACCCGGCCCCCCTTTCAGCTTCTCCATGACCCACATGTCATTTGACCGTGTGTATCGGTAAATGTACCCATCGTACACGTGAGGAGACAAGACTATGGTGTCCGTTCCATTGGTTGCCACATTCATCGCCCTGGGCGAGGTGGAAAACGCGTTCAGGAATGGAACGTCGAGGTCGTAGATATCATCCAATTGGGCAAAAGTCTCTAGTCGGTTAAAATCCGCATCATATGTATGAAGAACCCTGTCGTCCTTGATACTTGGGCCTCCTTCAGGATTTGCAAATAGCTCCACATATGTGAGCACAAAGGAATCGTCAAGAGACAGGATTGGATTAGGCGCGATCATCCCCTTATCCGCGAGAGGCTTTGTTGTGAAGCTCTTGCCCATATCCGAGAAAATCGTGAGACGCCGGCTCATTCGGTCGGCCACAATTACCCGGTCGTCGCCGTCTACGTGCATGCCGAAGACTTCCCGCAATTCGCCTGGTCCTTCGCCTCTTTTGCCGACCGTAGTTACATATCGGCCATTCGCGTCGAAAACCCGAACGTCCGCGCGTCTTCCATCTTTGACGTAGATGTTACCTTGCGAGTCCGTGCGTACTATTTCGGGGTAAGTAAAGAGGTACTCGGAGGGTGCCTCTTCGTCATCACCAATGACCAAGTTCTCGTGCAGCGTAAAGGACAACTCCTGAGCTTGGGCGGTTGCTAGAATGCTAGCCCCTAAGACCAGTGTGGCAAAGAATTGGCGCAAAGCACGGTTAGCATTCACATTTATCTGAAGCATCGGTTCTACCATTAATGCGAGAGAAACACATCAATCCGCTGGTGCTCCGCATCCTATAGTCTTCCGGTCAATCTGTCGCGCAGCGTCGAGTCCTGGAGTGTACAACATCACTGAATCTATACAACTATTTTGGATGAGAATGATTGATTATGACCCACCCGAATTTAATCATCCCACACAAATAAGGCAAGCACTGTTGGAAAGAAGAGATGTCAATTCCTGGTATAGTAGGACGCTCCATCCCAAGGAAGGGAGAGTTCATGATGCGCT
>JAPPGC010000079.1 GCA_028875125.1 Bacteroidota bacterium
TACGCCTCGTTGCGCGACCTCCTCCGACTTAAATTCTAATTGTCGCTGACTTAAATTCTAATTGTCGTTGAACATACTTGATAATTGGAGTATCGGGTTTGGTTTTCGCCCGCGTGGCGGGCATTACTCAAAGACCTGCCCAAGCTTGATCGTAACTATGGATAAATCGACCTGTTGGGGGTGACGTACCCAATATTCAGCACGGCATTATCACGAATGTTGCGGGCAAAATGCTGAATCTGGTTGATCCGAAGCATTCATAACTAGACTTGAATCTGGGTCCGCCATTATTCGAGGGCGTATACGGTTCCTTGGACGACCCCATCAAGCGCTGTTCCCTCCGAATCAACGAGACTGTACTTGATCTCAATTATCCAGGTTGGCCCTAAACCGGGGAGACCAATTCGCACAGTAGAATCACGCAGAGATACATCGGAAATCCTGAGCCGCTGCATATCGTGACGCTCGGATCCGTAGCGTCGTGAGCGCAGGAGTTGCCAGGTGTTCACTTCATAACTGTCAGCGCGAGTTGCGGCCCTTTCCTGCAGTGAAGTGGCAAAGGTCAGCTCGACGGCACCTTCAAGCATGCGCAGGGAAACAGGCATATGTACAGTTTCGCCGGTATACCGAATCCGATAAAGACCTCCTGTCTGCATCATTTGGCTAGTTGCCCATGCAGACATTCCAACGACGTAAAGCTGTCCGTCCAGGGGATTCATACGGCCTCGCATGATCCCGGTTGGGAACGCGGGCAGAGGTAGCTGCACAATGCCCGCCTGGTGTGTACCTTCAACGGAGTGGGGCATAACAAGAAAAATCAGGCCGTATCCGTATGAAAAGCTGAGCAATTTGCCGGACAGTGGGCCCCAGCGGTCGCCTTCGGCCCAGAGCAATTCGGCGGGGGAACGGTCATATTTCTGGTCAATCCAGACCAATGGATCCACCATAGCCTCGTCTGAGGAGTCTTGGGGCGCTCCGTAGCCGTACATATTGCCATAGAATCCTCCAGGTTCTACCATATTGATCCGATTCATCGGATTCCAGTGTCCCTCTTGGTCGGTCACGATAAAAGTGCCGTCGGGATTAAGTGTAACCCCATTGGCTGCCCGGAATCCGTTGGCGAGGATGGTACTTTCTGTTCCGTCGGCACTAACACGAATCAAGGTGCCGTGTTGGGGAATGAGTGCTGGGCGTGCGTGACGGGCACTCTTTGCATAGTAAAAATTTCCGTCTGCATCCGTCTGCAAGCCCATTGCAAACTCATGAAAATGCTCTGTGACCTGATGGTCATTATTGAAGCTCTCGTAGTAATCCGTCTGCCCATCGCCATTAAGGTCGTGCAGACGTGCAATTTGATTGCGGCTGCCGACATACAAATCTTCTCCAATGGCTCGAATCCCTAAGGGTTGAAAAAGGCCAGTAGCCACGCGGCGCCACTCGACGTTTCCTTCTTCCTGAGTAATCCCGGACAGGTGCCACACCTCACCGTCGATGGTTGTGACAACTGCCTCATCACCGTCGGCCAAAAAGTCAATTGCAGTTGGGCGTACCCGGCTCTTCCAGGGATTATTGAGAGGTAAGGTCAGTACATCGGCCGCATAGCCTTCCTGTGTGCCTGCCACTATAGGGGACTCAAGCACGGGAAGCTCCTGGGTTGGCTCGCCCTGAGTATACGGTTCGAGATTTTCAGGTGGATCAGATTCCGCGTCGTCGGACCCGTATACCAACTCAAAATTTGTGTCGGCCGTTATCGTGACCTGATGCATACCATTTGTTTGTGTAAGTGTCACAGCAGATGAAGGGATAGCAGTCAGTACTACGCTGTCGGGTGCGGCACGAAGGGTCAGCGGGCGTGTGACTCCTGTAATGTTCAGCGTTCTGGCCAACAGAGTGTCCTCCCTAAGGGTGTAGGATTCAAGCACTCGCGCCTGTCCGACGCTGTAGTGAATGATGATCCGGTTATTGTGCACGTACAGGCCCTTATAATGTGTCCAATCCCGGGGAAGCGGGCCAAACTGTCGGCCGTCGACAGCACGAAAACGTGGGTCCAATGTGGAGCCTGTGGCAGGATTGACCCAACCCGGGGTCATAGGCGTTTCGACGATCAGATCGCCCACGATCCGGGGGAAAATATTATGCTGATCGTCCAGCAGGATGTCTTCCCAGTCAATAAAGCCGTCACCGGTCCAGAATGCCGCCAGACGCATGAGATCGTGATCAAACAGCGCAAAAGCCTTGCCTGCTGCGACACCTCCCTCACCCGGATCTAGCCTGATCGCAATACCTTTATAAGCAAAATTGCGATCGCGAAAATCTTCATTCGGGATGGGCCTGCCCCGCTGGTTGATTCCTTTTGGTCCGTCGGATGAGTGTGATATCTCGTAGGTTCTCATCAGAAATGGCCCGTAATCCATTTCTTTCCAGGGAGTCTTTCGGGTGGGTGGAGGTCCAAGCGAATCGCCTTCGGGCAGACTCCTGAGATAACCTTCTGTGACCTCGAAAAAGGCCTCCGGGTTATGGTCGCGCAAAAACTCTTCGCGAATGAACAGGATCACCGCGTATTTTTCCTGTGGTGTGAGTTGTACTTGGGGCGGCATGAGCCCACGCCCACGTGTAAGCGTGTTGTACAGAGAGAGCGGGTCGTCTCCGTACTTGAAGGGCTCTTGCCAGAACTGTCGGGAGTTGGGCAATGTGCCGGGAACGTCAGGTGTTCCGTGACAGCTGAAGCAGGCTGTACGATAGACACGGAGTCCACGGTGATAGAATTCCTCTGACCAGTTCTCAATTATGCCTGCATGGTCAAGTGATCGCTCGTATGCAGGAAGGTCAGAAGTAGCCAGGACGGTGGGTTCCTGAGATCCAGGCGTCTGGCAGGCTGCCAACACGAGAAGAACCGCGAGGGTTTGATATTGACGGAGCATAGCAGAATGGGCAGGTAACTAAGAATAATGCGTTACGGCCTTGTTCGCAAGTACCTTACGTCATCCTTACGGTTATTCCTGCATTGTGCAGAAATTGTTTTGCCTGGTTGATGGTGACCTGTTTGAAGTGGAACATTGATGCGGCTAGAACGGCATGGGCGCGTCCAATGAGCAAAGCATCCCGTAAATGCTCAAGCGTGCCCGCCCCTCCAGAAGCAATAACCGGAAGCTGAACGAGCTCGTCCAGTGCCTGCAAGAGCTCCAGATCATATCCGATTTGTGTGCCATCCCGATCCATAGATGTAACAAGCAGTTCGCCCGCTCCGCGTTCTTCTGCTTCTTTCGCCCACTCAAGTCCGTCTATTCCTGTGGGACGGCGCCCCCCGTGCGTATAGATTTCCCAGCCACCTTCGGTACGTCTTTTCATGTCTATTGCGATGACCACACACTGGGCACCGAAGGCCCCTGCGCATTCTGAGATTAGTCCGGGGTTTTTGATTGCAGCAGAATTTACGGCAACTTTGTCGGCGCCGGCGTGAAGCATCTGCCACATGTCCTCAAGGGTTCGAATGCCACCTCCAACCGTGAGAGGAATGAAGATTTGCTCGGCGGTTTGACGCACTACGTCGTGCATGATCCCACGTCCTTCGTGGGTTGCCGTGATATCCAGAAAGACCAGTTCGTCGGCGCCCTCTGAATTATAGACATGCGCCTGTTCTAGTGGATCACCGGCATCAACCAGATTGACGAACTGGATGCCCTTAACGACACGCCCGCGATCAACATCCAGGCAGGGAATAATGCGTTTGGCTATAGACATCCACCGGGTTTGGGAATGAGAAACAGGGTTAACAACATTAGACTGCAGTTGCGGAGTCTAGGCATTTTTCGTCTTGACTGTCGGCAAAATCGATATGTGATGTTGCGATTGGCAATGGAAAGATTTGTCCAATTCTTGTCGGTCTATGCTTCTTCATGCGCGAATCAATCTGTACAGTCTGATTTCTTGGGTATGCCCCCTAAGCCTTCGTTGGCCAGAGTTCAAAGTCCTCGAACTTCCCCTCGTAAAGAGCACGGCCAATTATCACGGAATCAACTCCAATAGATTCAAGTTCGGCCAGTGCTGTGAGGTCCTTGGGTCCAGATACCCCGCCACTCGCCGTCAGCCGTGCATGCTTTAACTGCATGCCCAAAGTTCGGTAGGCGTTAAGATTTGGCCCGACCAACGTACCGTCTCGACCGATGTCGGTATAGATGATTCGGCGAACGCCAAGTGCCTCCATATTTTGGGCAAAGTCAAGTGCAGACAAACCGGTACCGCTTGTCCAGCCATCTACACGCACCTCTCCGTTTTTGGCGTCTATTCCAACAGCAATACGGTCAGCCCCGTACTTTGCGACCATCGTGCTGATGAGTGCAGGATCTTTGACAGCGGAGGTACCAATGATCGCGCGGTGTATACCCTGATCAAGCACACGGATCACATCCGCTGCAGAACGGATTCCTCCGCCGGTCTGGACTGGAATATTAGCCGTCTTAGCAATAGATGCTATCATTGCAGTATTGTTGGTGCGACCACCTGAACGTGCCGCATCCAGGTCCACGACATGCAGGGATGGTGCGCCCAATGACTCCCATCGGTGCGCCATAATGATAGGGTCGTTATGGTAAGTCGTTACTTGATCGTAGGCGCCCTGCATCAGTCGCACGCAATTGCCGTTCAGCAGGTCAATAGCCGGTATGGGGGCGATCATGCAAGCGTGGCAAAATTTGCCAGAATCCGAAGTCCAACGTCATGACTCTTTTCTGGATGGAATTGTACCCCGTATATATTGTTATGGGCAACAATCGCCGGTAAGGGATGCCCGTAATCTGTTACAGCTACCAAATTATCTGGAGATACGTCACTCGCGTAGAACGAATGTGCAAAATAGCAGCGAGCATCCGCAGGTAGCCCGCTCAAAAGAGGATTGTGCTTAACGGGCGAAACGACATTCCAGCCCATATGCGGGATTTTCAGGGAAGGGTCGGAAGGACGTAGTTCCTTGATGGATCCTTTCAGCAGTCCCAGGCCGGTGTGCATTCCCTGTTCAGAACTGGATTCAAAGAGCATTTGCATTCCTACACAGATTCCAATGAAGGGCACTTGGCGTGCGACAGTTTCCATAATTGGTTGCTCCAGCCCCCGTTGCCTGACTTCCTGAATGCATGCACCGAATGCACCTACACCCGGAAGAACCAGATGATCGGCTGCACGGATGAGGTCTGGATCATCAGTTCTAACAACATCGGGGCGTACGTGCTGAAAGGCCCTTTCGATGGAGCGCAGGTTGCCTATACCATAGTCAATGATCGTGATCATAATTATCAGTCGCTGGTCTGACTGAGTTCATTGGAGCGTTGTGTTGCCGTGGCAACGGCATGGATGAACATAGTACGCAGACCATGTTTCTCCAACTCCGCGATCGCGGCTATGGCAGTACCGCCAGGTGTAGTTACTTCGTCGCGTAAAATGGCAGGGTGCTTGTTGGTTTTATCAGCGAGTCTGGCTGCTCCAAGCACCGTTTGCTTTGCCAGCCTGAACGCGATCGGGCGGGGCAGTCCCTGCTTCACTCCAGCATCAGTCAGCGCCTCTATGAGCATGTAGACGTAGGCCGGACCACTGCCGCTGAGTCCTGTCACAGCATCCATGAGGTATTCAGGAACCCGCTCTACATTACCAACAGCCTCAAACATTTCCTGTACCAGGGCCATATGTTCGTCGGAGGCCGTACTTCCCGCAGATATGGCGGTTGCCCCACAGTCTACGACCATAGGTGTATTGGGCATGGTGCGAATGATTGGTTGATTCGGGGAGAATGCATGCCCAATTTGCCCAGTTGTAAGTCCGGCTAGTACAGAAACAATAAGAACTTCCGGGCCCACATGATCACGGATTTCTTTTACCACAGCGAGCCAGTTGGATGGCTTAACAGCCAAGACCACGATAGTAGCACCCTTTACTGCCGCAGGATTATCGGTCCCTACTGCTACCCCAGGAAGAGCCTTTTTCAGGTCCTCCAGGGCATACTGATTTCGGCGTGTTGCGCGAATCTGAGATGGATCCAGGCAATTACCGGCCAACAATCCCCCAACGAGGGCGCGACCGATATTGCCCGCCCCGATGACAGTAATATTCTGATCAGAAAGTGACATAAGTGTTTTAGAGTGTCCCTTTGGTTGATGGCATCACTGCATTTGTTGCACTCTGTTGTGTAGCTATGTTAAGTGCGCGCGCGGCGGACTTGAAGATGGCTTCAATCTTGTGATGCGTGTTTGTGCCGTACGGTACACTGATATGTAGTGTACAGGCTGCGTGTTCGGCGAAGCTGTACCAGAAATGTTGAACGAGTTCGGTTGCCAAATCCCCCACAGTCGGACGGTCGAATTGACTCTCAAAGTGGATCGCGAATCGTCCAGAAAGGTCAACAACAGTACGTGCCAATGCCTCATCCATGGGCACATAGGCATGGCCGTAGCGCGCAATCCGGGCTTTATCCCCCAACGCTTTTCGCAGGGCCTGACCAAGACAGATTCCCACATCCTCAACAGTGTGGTGTTCATCCACGTTCAGGTCTCCGCTGCATGTGGCTTCCAGATCAAACTGACCGTGCTTCGCGAAGAGATCCAGCATATGATCCAGGAATCCTACACCAGTTTGATTCCTGTACTGCCCAGCTCCATCAAGTGTCAGCTTGACCGAGATATCCGTCTCTTTTGTCGTGCGGACAACAGCGGCACTTCGCTTGGGGTAAATAGATTCTGCCATAGCAGCTTAGTTAGTAAACGAGAACGCTTGTACGCACAAGTACGGCGTAAGGTGAGGTCTGGGGTAAACATCTCAGGATCCGTAGTGGATAGTTTTGGTTAAAACCGCTCAAGTATCCTGACTGTCTATGCCGGCCAAGTCTTTCAAGCGTACGCTGATCACTTCTGCGTTACCATATGCGAATGGTCCGGTACACATCGGGCACTTGGCGGGTGCGTACCTCCCCGCGGATCTTTATGTGCGCTATTTACGCCTGCAGGGGCGGGATGTAGTGTATGTTTGTGGATCTGATGAATATGGTGTGGCAATCGTTATGCGGGCCATGGCGGAGGGTATTACACCTCAGGAGGTCGTAGATCACTATCATCCGATTATCCGGGATAGCTTTGATGGTGTTGGGATCAGCTTTGATAATTACAGTCGCACCTCACGCGAAATTCATACAGATACGAGCCAGGATTTTTTTCGCCGGTTGTCGGAAAGGGATGAGTTCGTGCTGAAGCGTGACGAGCAGTTGTATGATCCCGAGGCAGGAGTTTTTCTTGCGGATCGCTTCGTGCGAGGCACCTGTCCGTTATGTGGATATGAAGATGCATATGGAGACCAGTGTGAACAGTGTGGGTCATCGCTCAGTCCCTCGGAAATCAAGAATCCCCGGAGCACATTAACCGATGCGGTACCGGAACTTCGTCCCACTACTCATTGGTATCTGCCTCTAGGGGACTGGCAGGCACGCCTCGAGGACTATATCAAGAGTCATCGCGAATGGAAGCCTAATGTACTGGGGCAGATCCGGGCCTGGTTTACCGACGGTTTACGGGATCGGGCAATTACTCGTGATGTTCTCTGGGGAGTTCCCGTACCCCAAGAGATTGCCGATGCAGTCGGAGTGGAAGCGAAAGGAAAGGTAATCTATGTGTGGTTTGATGCCCCCATAGGATATATTTCGTCTACACGTGAATGGGCTGCCAAACAGGGAGATTCAGAGCGATGGAGGCTGTATTGGCAGGATGATGAATCCAGATTGATTCATTTCATAGGCAAGGACAACATCGTGTTTCACACGCTGATGTTTCCAGCCATGCTGATGGCCTACGGCAAGTATGTAGTGCCAGATCAGGTGCCAGCAAATGAATTCCTGAACATTGAGGGTAGCAAGCTTTCAACCAGTAGAGGCTGGGCGGTGTGGCTGCACGAATATCTCGAGGATTTTCCGCCAGACTTGCTCCGCTATGTTCTTGCAAGCACACTCCCGGAGGCGAAAGATTCAGCTTTTAGTTGGAGAGAATTCCAGACACGTGTAAACAGTGAGCTGGCAGATATTCTCGGGAACTTTGTAAACCGCGCATTGACCTTTGCTAAGCGCGAGTTTGGCAACTGTGTTCCTCCGTTAGTGGATCCTTCTGCCACAGATACAGAGGTTATTGAGCAGCTGTCAATATTCCCGGAACGAATTTCGGCCTCCTACGAGCGTTTCAGGTTTCGCGAGGCGGTACACCAGACTATGGGCGTCGCGCGATTGGGCAACAAGTATTTCAACGACCAGGCTCCATGGGCTACGCGGAAGACGGATCGTGTGCAATGTGCCAATACCGTTCATGTATCATTGCAGATTTGTGCGGCTTTATCGGTGTTAATGGAACCGGTTCTGCCGTTTTCGGCTGCAAAGCTTCGGAGTATGCTTCGACTTGAGGGGGTTCGGTCCAGCTTGCCCGGCAGTAGCGACGCGGCAGGTATCGGCTGGGCGGAGGCGGGCTCGTGTCTACTTTCGGCTGGTCATGTCCTTGGTCGGAAGGAAATTCTTTTTAGTAAGGTGAGTGATGCTGCTATACAGAGACAGATTGAAAAACTGGAATCTGCGAATGTATCTCAGGGGCCGCCGTATGCTGAGGCGAAGCCTACAATCAGCTATGATGATTTTGCAAAGCTGGATTTCCGAATGGGACTCATAATAAGTGCTGAACGCGTCCTAAAATCAGATAAGCTTCTGAGATTGCAGGTTGATCTCGGTTACGAACAGCGGCAGATACTGGCTGGCGTTGCAGAGCATTTTGAACCAGAGGAGTTGGTCGGCCGCTCGGTCGTCGCGGTTGCGAATCTGGCGCCAAAAAAGATGATGGGGCTGGAAAGCCAGGGTATGCTCCTGATGGCGGAAGACCGAGAAGGACATCTTGCACTTATCTCGTCCGAGAGCGAGCCTGGAGCCATCGTTTGCTGATCTCAGCGAAACAGTTTTGCAGAAGTGGGAGTAATTGATTTTGGAGCAGTATAACCGTGGACCTGCCTTACGATCTTCTCTTCCCAGAGGCGAGCCCCTCGGCCTTTTATTCTACGCAGGGGGAAGCATAAAGTGGGTATCCCGGGAAATGCTGCCGGAATCCCTTGCTTGCTGTCTGACGACGGTGCTCAGACAACAATTTGCACCTGATGCGCTTTTTGCTTCGATTTTGCTCCTATTTGACAGTTCCTTTAATCACGGCGTTGCTTTCGCTTCCCTGTCAATGCTTGGCAAATAGGCAGGATGTAGAAACCGTCCATAAAGCCCTTAGCGCCTTCTATCTCTCTACCAACGGGGATTCATGGGCAGACAGAACCGGCTGGAATGTAATTACGGTTCCCCAGTCAATGGCGGAGTTTAACCAATGGCGCGGGCTTCGTGTTGTTGGAAATACCCTAGTAAGAATAGACCTACCTCGGAACGATCTCAGCGGCTCGCTCCCTCCTGAATTGGGCAACCTGTCAGGGCTGAGAGAGCTGATTCTGTGGAGAAATCATCTTGAGGGATCTATCCCGTTTGAATTGGGCAACCTGTCATCGCTGGAAGAGCTGAATCTGTCAGAGAATCATCTTGAGGGATCGATCCCGTCTGAATTGGGCAACCTGTCAGCGCTGAAAAGGCTGAACCTCGTCGACAATCAGCTTACCACGGTCCCTCCAGAGTTGGGCAACCTGTCAGCGCTTGAGGGGCTGTGGCTGTCCAGTAATCAGCTTACCACGGTTCCTCCTGAGTTGGGCAACCTGTCGTCGCTCGTAACGCTGATGCTGTATGACAATCAGCTTGCCACTATCCCTACTGAGTTGGGCAGCCTGTCAAAGCTGAAGGGTCTGGGCTTGGGCAATAATCAGCTTACCACGCTGCCTCCTGAGCTGGGCAACCTGTCAGCGCTGAATAGTCTGGGCCTGTATCACAATCAACTTACCACACTCCCTCCTGAGTTGGGCGACCTGTCGTCGCTAAGAACGCTGTGGGTGTATAACAATTGGCTTACGACACTCCCTCCTGAGTTGGGAAATTTGCTAGCGCTGGAATCGCTGAGGCTGGAGAATAATCAGCTTTCCGTGCTTCCACCTGAGCTGGGTAACCTCTCAGCACTGAAAGCTCTGGTCCTGTGCGACAATCAGCTAACGGGTTCGCTCCCTTCTGAACTGGGCAACCTGCTTGCGCTGCGAAAGCTGAACCTGACCTACAATCGGCTTTCCGGTTCAATCCCGCGTAGCTTCCTGCAACTTCGATGGCTTAGTGACTTCAGCTTTAAAAACAATGCGGGGTTGTGCGCTCCACCCGACGATGAGTTTCAGAGGTGGCTAAGAAGGAACTCAAGTGGTAGAGGGGGCCCGAATTGTGCTCCCTCAGTTTCGGTGGAAGAGGAAAGTGCCCTGCCGGCAGAATTCGCGATAAAGGGCAATTACCCCAACCCGTTCCGGACATCTACCACTTTACGGTTTGACCTGCCTTGGCCTGCCCGCGTTGGGGTCGAAATCTATGACGTTACGGGCCGGCTCGTGATCAGACAATATCCCACGGACTTTCCTGCTGGCTGGGGGCTTGAACTTCCCCTGCGAGAAGTTAGAGTTCCCTCCGGGGCATAAGTGTACCGCATGACGATTACAACTCCCGAAGAAAAGTTTATACATACGGGGCAGATTGTGCGGATACGCTGAACCCAAACGCCAGGAGGGGCAAGACAAATGACGATAGAGCCTTGGGGTAAGGTGTAGAGGTGAGAACGTAGCCCTACTTGGCCAAAAAAGCTTGCGCTACTTTTCCGTTAGCTCTCACTTGTCTTGTACTTTTGTTGGTTCTCCTCCATTTTGCGCCCAACATATTCTCCCATCCTGAACGATCGCGGAAAGCTTTTCCAGAACAGCCAAAAAAAGGGACGATCTCGGCGCCAGCAACAACGCCCCTATTTATCCAGTTACTCGTAGCTAGCGTAGCGTGTCATCATTTATCCGCGTACAGGAGATTTTGGTGGATCTAAGATTTGATCTTCGGGTCTGGTCCATACAACGGCTTCGGACCCTCGTTGTAGGTCCTGAGATAGCTCTGACAAGCACTAGGTTATATTTCCGGGCGGGCACTAAATAAGACTCAATGATCGAGTGAGCAGGAATAATCAACCAGGAAATAGGATCAGATGTTGATGGACTGCCCTAGTGCATCACGGGTAGCCTCCATGACTGCTTCCGAGAGCGTCGGATGTGGATGTACGGCGTCCAGGATTTCATGGTAGGTAGTCTCCAGTGTGCGGGCGGTCACGGCCTCCGCGATGAGCTCTGTAGCATCCTGTCCAATCACATGGCAACCGAGTAGCTCTCCGTACTTCGCGTCATAAATGACCTTTACGAATCCATCCGTGTGTCCGGCTGCCGAAGCTTTACCAGATGCAGAGAATGGGAATTTACCAACCTTGATGTCCAATCCTTCTTCACGCGCCTTGGCCTCGGTATATCCCACTGAAGCAATCTGGGGTTGACAGTAGGTGCATCCGGGAATATTTCCCTTATCCAGTGAATGCACATTCTGTCCGGCAATTTTTTCAACGCAAATAATGCCTTCATGGCTGGCTTTGTGTGCTAACCAGGGCGGGCCGGCTACGTCGCCGATCGCATAGACGCCCCGAACTCGGGTACGGGAAAATTCGTCTGTCTTGATAAAGCCACGCTCAGTATCTATGCCAATGCTTTCCAGGCCCAAATCTTCGATATTTCCTGTAATTCCGACCGAGCTAAGAACTTGATCAACTTCTACCACATCACTTTTCCGAGTGGTCTTCAGATGCACTTTTAGGGCGCCATTGCCTTTTTCCACACGGGCTACACTTGCGCTCGTACGAACTTTGATGCCGGTTTTTTTGAATGAACGCGTCAGTTGCTTGGACACATCCTCGTCCTCAATGGGAACGATACGATCTAGGAGTTCCACCAAGTGGACCTGTGTACCCATGTGGTGATAGAAGTAGGCAAATTCTACGCCGATAGCACCGGCACCGGCAATCAGGAGGCGCTTGGGCCGTGTTTCCTGCAGCAACGCTCCCCTGTAATCAATAACGTTTTTTCCATCAATTGGTAACGGGGGAATTTCTCTTGCACGGGCCCCAGTTGCTAGGATGATATGTTTCGCCTTGAGTGTGCGTGAGGTTCCTATTCTTTTGTTATCCATATTGACGGATGGCGTAACGCTTAATGCGCCGCCTCCCGTCAGTTTCGCATGTCCGAAAACAACCTCAATGCCATTTTTCTTCATGAGGTATTGCACGCCGGAGTTCATTTTCGCAGCGACCTTCCGGCTTCGCTGAATAACGCTTGGAAAATCCGCTGTAATTTTCCCCTCAAGCTTTAAGCCATAGGCGGACAAGTGATCGGCGTAAGAAGCCACTTCTGCACTCTTTAGAAGTGCTTTAGTGGGGATGCAACCTACGTTTAGGCAAACTCCTCCCAGTTTGTCTTTTTCAACGACCGCTGTTTTGAATCCTAGCTGCGTGGCACGTATGGCTGTTTCGTACCCGCCGGGGCCTGTCCCGACAACAATGACATCAAAAGTATCTGCCATGATTTACCAAGGTTGAAAGAATGTTTTTAAGATACAAGCCGCGGGCCGATTATCGTTCAGGGAGCGAAACACGGCTTACCCCACTGGGGAGGTTTAGTGACATTGAAACGATTGGCTCGTTGATCTGGATCGAGCGATAATGAAGTATGGCGTTTATATCCGATGCTGGACTACGGTAGACTACGCGCTGTGGGAACTGCATCTCTCCGACGGTGAAAAAATCGCTGAAATACAATGATTCAATAAGCGTGTCGGTGAAATCCCGCTGCTCCACATGAATAATGCGCCAGATAGACGGGTCAACCGTATAGGCTCTGTTCTGGAGCGTGTCCGCAAGAACGAGTCGATCCGATACTTGCTCCAACTGCATATGTGATTGATGTGTTGGCCGTATCAGGGCAAGCATGTTTTCAATTGCGTCCTGGACCGTGAATATTGCTGGTATAGCTGGATAATTGCTGTCTGCGGTGTGCAGTGATTGTGCTAAACGATCATAGAAAAAAATACTGTCCCGAGTTACCAGGGCCCGTCCGACCTCAATACCCAGACCGCGAACAGTGAACGCCATTAGAAGGGAGTCTCCGCGCCGGTGCGAAATATCGGCCATCATCGTTCCAGAGTGGATCGGCGTATCCATGGAAAGCTGGACTTGTGCCTTGATGGAGCTCGGGACAGGGTGTGCCCAGATGCTGTCAAGGACTGTTGCTGCTTCAAATAGGTTCGGGACATTGACCGGATCTACGACTGAGGTACGTGTGCCGGCACACCCCGCTACAACTAATGCACAGATTAAGGCGATCTTTCTCATGCAAGCATTTGGGGCCCCATCCCCCAGGAAAGTTTCGATCGCAAGGTGCTGAAATAATGCATGTTTTCGAGCCTGATCAGCCGGATCGGATGACTCGCTCGACGTACGGTATAGGGGGTTTTCTTTCCAGCAATCGTGTGTGTCCGCCCATCCAGAGCAATGGTGCAGTCCGAAGAAACCGCAGCCAACTGGATAGTCAGTACTGCCTGTGCAGGCAACACGATCGGACGGACCGTTAGACTGTGAGGGGCCACAGGACTGACAATCACTACGTTACTGCCCGGCATCACGATAGGTCCGCCAACCGCCAGCGAGTAGGCCGTTGATCCAGTTGGCGTGGCTATGATCACGCCATCACCCCAGTAACGGTTCAGCCGGGTATTATCCACCTGGATATCTATGGCCGCAAGCCCACCCGCAGGCTTGCGCGTAATTACGATGTCGTTAAGTGCTAGACCAGCGTGAGGACCAGATAAATCAAGAACCATCCGCTCTTCAATCGTATATCGTCCCTCCTCCATGAGCCGCATAGCATTTTGGATCTTGCTGGCCTCAACATCAGCCAGAAAGCCGAGGCGACCAATATTTACTCCCAGGATGGGGATACCGGATGTCCCAACTTCAAAGGCCGTGTGAAGCAGCGTTCCATCACCTCCGATCGACAGGATGACATTGCTCGTTTGTGTAAGCTCATTTACATAAACATTTTCTGCATTTTCAGGCGTAATCATGGAGCGCTTCACGAGGCCATCCACAATGGAAGCATGCAACCGATAGTCAATACTCTTTTTGTCCATCCAGTTTTTCAACCGTTGGACCAGCGGCCAGAGTTCGTCTTTGGCCGTATTTCCGGTAACGCCATAGATCAACCGTTTCATTGATCAATTCGCACTTGAGTGTGCTAATCTTTAACGAGATTGGTGTAACTTTCGTTTTGACTGCACAGAATCATGGCCCGGCATATCGTCATCATTGGCAATGGAGTTGCGGGAATTACTGCGGCACGGTTTGTACGCAAGTTAAGTGACCATCGCATTACGGTGGTTTCCAGCGAGACTGATCACTTTTACGCTCGAACCGCCCTGATGTACATCTACATGGGGCATATGCGGTACCGGGAGACCAAACCGTACGAAGATCATTTTTGGACACAAAACAATATAGACCTTGTTCGTGGGTATGCTACGCAGGTTGATACGCAGAGCAAGGTCGTTCGGATTGCTGATGGTGTGGACATCGCCTACGATGCACTTCTATTGGCCACCGGATCGAAGTCCAATCTATTTGGCTGGCCTGGTCAGGATCTGCCGGGGGTACAGGGTCTCTATGGGATGCAGGACCTTGCGCTAATGGAACGCAATACGCGCGGTATCAGACGCGGAGTCGTGGTTGGAGGAGGGCTGATCGGCATAGAGATGGCCGAGATGCTTCATGCCCGACATATACCTGTGACTTTTCTTGTCCGGGAGAAGAGTTATATGGATTACCTGTTCCCGGAGGAAGAGTCCGCGCTGATTAACGATGAGATTGTAGCACATGGGATAGACCTGAGGCTCGGGACAGAGCTCAAGTCAATCATCGGCCCGGATCGTGCGTCTGCTATTGAAACCAATCTTGGTGACCGTATAGACTGTCAGTTTGTCGGTCTGACGGCGGGCGTTCATCCGAACACTGATATAGCTCGGGCTTCGGGGATCCACGCCAATAAGGGTATTCTAGTCAATGAGTTCTTTGAGACCAATGTACCGGATGTCTATGCTGCTGGGGATTGTGCTGAATTCAATGCGGACGGGATTGGTAGCCGTAGAGTCGAACAACTTTGGTATACGGGCCGCGCTCATGGAAAGACCGTTGCATACACACTATGTGGGCATAGGACGCCTTATCGGCGTGGAGTCTTTTTTAACTCGGCAAAATTTTTCACTGTAGAGTACCAGACTTACGGAGATGTACCTGCCCGGCCCGGGCCACACATTCAGTCACAACTGTTCAGGCAAGGGCGTTCACTTTTGCGTGTCAACAGCGATCACAGGACGGGCCAGGTACTGGGGTTCAATACCATGGGTTTGCGTCTCAGGCAAGATCAATGCGAAGCGTGGATTCGCAGTCGTACTCCCGTGGACCAGGTTCTCAAATCCCTTGCAAAAGCCCGGTTTGATTCCGAATTTCAATCCAGCAGGGTTTATCGCCGGGCTGCAGCCACTTCAGATTGAGTAACTGTTATGGAACATCACGCCAGTTTGCAACTCACGACTCCAGGATCCAGATACTCTGCGCGCCAGAGAACAGGCTTGGCACTGATTGGCGTGGGCGTATTGGCCCTTTTGGTGATGCTTGTCGGGGATGGCTCACTCAACCCCGCGCTCACGATGGGGGTTGCGATGGTCGGTTTTCTGGTGGGTAGCGGCTTGCTCTTTGCAGACTTGCTGCAGCAGGCACCTGGGGTAAATAATAATGGTGTATGGTTTTCCGGTGCGACCGCCCGGGGAATGGCTGGCTGGATCATGGCAATTGTGTTCACCGGGTTCTATATCATCCTCTACTGGACTCCGTCAAACCTTGAGCAGCTTGTCCGCGGTACGGATGCTCTGAGCTCTGCACTCCGTGGCAGACCTTCGGATCAGTGGTTTCTGTATGGATTGTTCTACACGCTTGCGATCCTGATCATGGGCGCCCGTATGCTCATAAAGTACCGGGACAACAAGTATCAGATATTAAGGACAATCTCGGTAATGTTCTTTCAGTTAGGTCTGGCGTTTATTCTGCCGAGCCTGTTGTTGCTTCTGAATGAGCCTGAGTTTTATTTTAGTTACTTCTGGCCGCTCAAGTACGACTATTTATGGCCGTCCACCTTTAGCTCCCTGACCCAGGGGCCCGGACTGGGCATTTTCCTGCTGTTTTGGACGGCGGTAATGACCTTTGTCGCCACCCCTGTCCTGACCTTTTTCTATGGTAAGCGGTGGTATTGCTCCTGGGTTTGTGGCTGCGGGGGACTGGCAGAAACCGCAGGGGACCCCTTCCGTCACCTCTCGGATAAGTCTACAAAGGCTTGGAAAGTGGAGCGGTGGATGGTTCACAGTGTGCTGGTATTTGTAATCGTCACGACCCTTGGACTATGGATTAACAGTTGGACGGGGGGAGGCCTGTTAGGTGGGCTGTCTAATGAATTTTCGAGACTGTATGGTTTCTTTATCGGGTTGATTTTTGCAGGCGTTGTTGGAGTCGGATTTTACCCGATTATGGGCTCCCGTGTGTGGTGTCGTTTTGGTTGTCCAATGGCCGCAATTCTCGGGTTATTGCAGAAATACCTTTCCAGGTTCAGGATAACGACCAATGGTGGACAGTGCATCTCGTGTGGCAACTGCTCAACCTATTGCGAAATGGGTATTGATGTTCGGTGGTATGCGCAACGAGGACAAAACATAGTTAGGGCCTCATGTGTGGGATGCGGTATGTGTGCGACTGTGTGTCCGCGTGGTGTGCTTCGCCTTGAGAACGGTTCAATGAAAGCCCGATACAATGGTCCGGTGTTGATCCATCACGATGATGTATCTGTGCAACTGGACGAGGCATGGCAGCGTGAGCGCCCGCTCATGCCGCCGGCGCAGGAGGATATACCCATTCTGACCGACAAGGACCTGGGAATCTCTCCTGGTTAGTCGTGGGCGGGGAATGTGATTGAAACGGGACAAAGTTTTGGTCTGGTGAAATCTCTTAATCTTGAACTTCCGACATGGCAGGCGGATGTACGATTTCGTGGACGTTCCCGCCTTATTGCCTGTGCGGTACTTGAAACAGATACTGGACTAATACTTGTTGATCCAGGTCCGACAAGCACATTAAAGACACTTGAGCGTGCATTGACTCCTCTAGGCGGGTTACAGGCGGTTAATGATGTAGTGTTGACGCACATTCACCTGGACCATGCGGGTTGCGTTGGGCAGTTGGCGGCAAACATGCCCGAGGTAACGATCCATGTGCATCCGACTGGAGCAAGGCATCTGATCAACCCTGAACGGTTGATCAGAAGTGCGACCCGGATATATAAGGAGCGGATGGAGACGTTGTGGGGAGCAATCCTGCCGGTTCCAGCCAGTCAGGTTTGTGCCATCGCAGACGGCACGCTCCTGCAAATAGGCAGGAGAGCCCTGCGGGCATGCTATACACCCGGACATGCCTCTCACCATATCGCCTGGTTTGACGATGCAGCAGGCGTGGTATTTGCCGGTGACGCGGCAGGGATGCGAATTGAAGGAGCGGATCACATTATCCCGGTGGCTCCACCGCCAGATATAGATCTGGTCGCATGGGAAGAGACACTTTCAACGCTGGGAACGGAGAACCCTAAGCAACTTTTCCTAACCCATTTTGGGTTAATCAGGGATGTGAAGGAGCATTTGTATCGGATGCGTGAGCGGCTGCGCGCCTGGAGTGATGCAGTAAGACATTCACTGGATGCTGATCACGAGTCGGATGTCGCACGCGCGGCGGTCTTTCATGAATCGGAAATGACTCTCATGAAAGCTTCGGTAGGCATTGCTGATCAGGAGCCTTATGGTTACATGGGGCAACCGCGCGAGAGCTGGTACGGACTGGCTCGTTACTGGCGCAAGCAACTGATCTGATTGGGTCAGCGGCAGAATTCCGTATGTACGCGTATAAGGGGTTGTACCGTCATGGCTTATCACAATGAGGTAAGGGGTGCCGGCAGTAATCAACATTTCAAAAACAATGAAGAGTATCTGGAAGCACGAACCGACACTGGAACAACTCAATCGACGCGGCAAGGGCTCTATGGTCGAGCACTTGGGTATCACGTTCACAGCTCTCGGGCCTGATTATCTTTCCGCGTCCATGCCGGTTGATCATCGTACGAAACAACCAGCAGGGTTACTGCACGGAGGTGCTTCGGTAGTACTGGCAGAAACCGTTGGCAGTGTTGCAGGATCGCTGTGTGTGGATTTACGCAAGCATTTTTGCGTTGGTCTTGAGGTTAATGCTAATCATTTGCGTGCGATCCGTACCGGCTTGGTTGTAGGGATCGCCCAGCCGTTACACTTGGGACAAAGAACCCAAGTTTGGAAGATTGATATTGTAGACGAAGATGGGTGGCAAATTACCGCCAGCCGTTTGACGTTGGCCGTACTGGACTGGGGAATCAACGCACCGCCACCGGAAGATCGGCTTGCATGGCTTACGCAGTAAAAGAGATTTATTACACGCTCCAGGGGGAGGGCCACATGACCGGGCGCCCCGCAGTGTTTTTGCGCTTTGCCGGCTGTAATCTGTGGAGCGGACACGAACGAGATCGCTCCACCGCTGTATGTAAGTTTTGCGATACTGATTTTGTTGGCGTGGATGGAAAAGGGGGCGGACGCTTTGCTACGCCAGTAGAGCTGGCAAATGCTGTACGTACAGCCTGGCCAGACAGTACGGCGCCTTACGCCAGACCATATGTGGTTTGCACGGGAGGTGAACCGCTACTGCAACTGGATGCAGATTTGATTCAGGCACTCCAGTTCTATGGATTTGAGGTCGCCATTGAAACCAATGGTACGCTTACTCCACCCCCGGGACTGGACTGGATATGTGTGAGTCCCAAGGCAGACGCCCCTTTGGTTCTTGTAGAGGGAAACGAGTTGAAACTGGTCTTTCCACAGCCAGGGGCTATGCCGGTTCAGTTTGAATCGCTTGCCTTCGATCATTTTTTCCTGCAGCCAATGGATGGCCCAGAACTCGCAGAAAATACGAAGGCAGCGCTGAATTACTGTCTGCAGAACCCGCAGTGGAGGCTCAGTGTTCAGACTCACAAAGTCTTGGGCATCCCTTGATCAGAAGGGTAGGGGTGTGCCTTCGGACTGGGTTTTTTTCCAATAGGCATCGCGCAGCTGCACGGTTACTGGACCGGGTTCCCCTCTGCCGATCACACGTCCGTCCACCTCCAGCACCGGGGATAATTCCCCCATGGTTCCCGTGGCAAACATCTCGTCCGCAGTATACATTTCGGTTGGAGAGAGATTACGCTCTGTGGCAGGGATACTAAGATCTCCGGCCAGTATCAGCACTTTTGCCCGTGTGATACCATGCAAGCAGCTGTCTGCGTGAGGCGTAAGTAACTGGCCGTGCTTGACGAGAAATACGTTTGTTGCGTTGGTTTCCGAAAGGTAGCCCTGTATATCCAGCATCAACGCATCATCTACGCCAGCTAGGTTAGCCTGAATCTTGGCCAGTATGTTGTTGATCAAGTTGTTATGGTGAATCTTGGAGTCTAGACATTGCGGAGTATTACGGCGCACGGAAGAAGTAATGAGGCGAATACCGCTTTTTGCATAGACGGGTTTTTTCCATTCAGCCGATACAATCAGCGTTGGACCGAACACGTTAAGCCGCGGGTCCATTCCGGAAGTCGTCTTTTCTCCGCGGGTCAGAGTCAAACGAATATGCGTGTCATCTCGCATCCCGTTGGCTTTGAGCGTGGCAAACAGGGCATCTGTAATAAACTCGTGCGAGGGTACATCTGTGAAGCCCATTGCGTGTGCAGAGTCCATGAGCCGGTTCAGATGTGCGTCCAGCCCAAAAACCCGGCCATCATATACGCGGAGGCCTTCCCATACCGCATCTCCGCCTTGGACCACGCTGTCAAATACGGATACTTTAGCTTCTGATCGGGGCAGCAGGCGATCCTTGACCCAGACGACGATGTTGTCATTGCGACTATCTGGTATTGAGATGTGCATTTTTCAGGCCTTGATAACGTATTGGAATAAGTACTCGTAATGGGGAATGCAATCGTCAAGCAGCGGGCGCAGAAAAGCCGGGAATGGAGCTGATTTATGTACGTACCGTGAAAAGCCTGTAGACTTATGAACTACGTGGTACCAATGCTTCGCCCAAACGCCATCTTCGGGCCTGGCGCCTTTGTCCCAGTGCATCATGGCAGGCTCAAAGGCAATCTCGAGCCGTTCGCACAGGAGTCGAAGGACCTTTTCTGGGTTCATCAATATCTCACGTGCATCAAGCACGCACGGCGTCTGTCCCTGTTTTACAAGATGATCGAAGACCTCTCGTTGTCTGGCCAATGCTGTGTCGGCGAGTGCAGGCCGCGGAATCTGGTTGATGAGCGAAGGAAGCATTTGCTCAGGATCCCGAATCAGCATAACAGTTGTCATTTGATTGAGGAACTCCAAGTCAAGGTTCACAAGATGATGTCCCATATTTTTGACAAAGAGTATGGGACGGTCGCACGGGCCGAGTAGAGACTGTTTAACTACACGCGAGCCCACTGAATCCATACAGGCCAAAATATCGTCACGTCCAGGATGCTGCGCCCCGGTGACCTGCAAGTAGTGGGCATAGAGCGGCTCGTCAACCACATGCGTATCAGAGCGTTGAGCGAACGCATACATGAGTGCGGTAGATACATTTCTGGGACCGCTACAAAGATTTAGGCGTAAGGGCATTGCGAATCGTTTCGGGTGGATTATGGTACGGAAGGTGCGTTAATTTGTGGCTTTTACACAGAAAGAATATTTTTGAGCTACTCGAAAGAAATACAATAGTTTACCGATCATGGAATCACTAAACAAGCTCATACGCTCATTACTGGAGACTGCTTCCGGGTACGCTATGGAGTGGTTTCTTCGTTCATCCCATCAAATCAAGCGTGACGGTTCGCCGGTTACCGCGGCGGATGAAGCAATCCAGAAGTATCTGATCAAGGCACTCACGCAGCACTTTCCACAGGATGGCATTATAGCAGAGGAAAACGACATAGTACGTACGCCACGGCAGGGTTCGCGTTATTGGACGGTTGACCCAATTGACGGCACGGTATCGTTCGTTGCTGGAATTCCGAGTTGGGCAATTGCTTTGGGACTGATTGAGGAGGGTCAGCCGATCGCGGGGTTTATACGTGTACCCTCTACGGGGGATTATTTTCATTCGACTGGAACGTCTGTATTTCGGGGCGATGTGGTCAGGTCACTTAGTGAGCGTACTGCGCTGGATGCCGATATGATCTTGTTAACGCATACGCGGCCCCATCAAAATTATACGCTTGCCGAGTCTTTTCCGGGTCGCATTTTTTCTCTGGGAACGGCGTCCATCCACTTGTCTTTGGTAGCAACGGGGGGAGCGGATATAGTTTTGATTGGACAGGACAAGATATGGGACTTGGCGCCGGGCTACGCGATGTTGCGTGCAAATGGCGGGGTCCTGCGCTACCTGGATGGAAGCGATTGTGACCTCTCAGTCCTTCTTGACGGTCGACCGGCACCACTCCCGATGGTAGGTGGTTCCTCCATTCTGGTTGATCAGTTTTTCTCTTATCTGGATTACTGGAAACACCCGCGGGCCTGATTTAATGTGAGTTCCGACCCAACCGTATGTGAGGGGGCGGGTTGGATTACTGCCCCTTGTAATCTGTGAATGGATATGGAAGCTGTCCATCGACACACAGTTTGACGAGAGGTTAGCGGACACTGAGCACGAAGTAAGCATCCTAGATGAAGATAGCGTCGAATCGGACGAGTATTCCTGTAGGATACAATAGATTAACCCCTTGGGCCGTCGAATTCGGGGGATGGAGTTTTCGCGGGACGAGACTACAATATCGAGGGCTCAAACGGACCTGCTCAGCCGTTGATCTGATATTCGGCCCAAACTCACAATTGCGTGCCATTGCGGAGACATTTGCCTGTGATGGTGCGATGATCTCTTTGTACAAACTTTGCGAGCACTTGGGCACAGGTCATGAATCTTGACCGCTTTGATCTTCCGTAGTTGAGAGATATGTAGAAGTGGACGGTAGAAACCTCAACAAAAAAGTCCACTACATTGTCATTAATACATACAGTAAAATGGCGCACATTGCGATCGATACAACAACACCATGGACAAACAGGAGACCGCACTGCTTGACCAGCGTACGCAGGCGCCCCTGACAGTAAACACGCCTTAGAGACCAATACAAGTGGCATACCATGCCAAGTATCGCCACATTTAAAAAAATATCAAGGCCCAGCAATGCGTTAAGGCCAAGGCCAACGGCAAACATGAGGAATCCAGCCGCATACGCGTGCAATGTGAAAATCAAGTGCGGCACATAGAAAGGCTCACGTTTACGATAGAGAAGTCGCAGCACGCCGGCGAATACCGACATCGCAATAAAGAAGACCCACGGAAGCCGTCTGGCGAACCTATCCGACACCCACCCAGGGTTTTCTTGCGCAGTTCGAACGAGTTCATTGATCCAATGGCTACCCTCATCCTTTTCTATGGATGCTAGGCTCTCGTCAATGGCTTGAACAATTGTCGTATCGGTAACCGTTGAATCCGAACCGCTAATCTCGACTAGGGTGTAATCGGAATCAGGAATAGCAGTCATTAGCAAAAACGTCACAAAGCTGATAAAAAAATATAACCGCAGTGGAGCCACATAACGGGCGCGTTTACCATCCAGATAGTGTCTGGTAAGTAGCCCCGGGCGCCGTACTAGTATGAACAATGTTTGCCAAACCCGGGAATCGAAGGCAAATATGCTTAGCAGTGTTTCGGATACAACAGCACGCACAGGAATATGCAATGTCCCGGACCGCTGTCCACAGGAAGCACAATAGTCCTCTACGTTCGGCGACTCGCAATTGGGGCACACCGCACTCAATGGCGGTCCTTCGGCGGTGTCCGTCAGATTACGAGCGTCGTTTTGGCTATCTGACATTCTCTAGACAACTGGCAGGATCAACGAGACCATTGCCAAAATAGAGGCACCAATCAACGTCCCGCACGGTTCTGCATGCTCGAACAGGTGCATGACTCTCCTGCTGTAGTACGACAATTAAGTATTGAAGTCGGTATCATCCAGGAAAATACGTTACGGTGTTCAACGACAATTAGAATTTAAGTCGACGACAATTAGAATTTAAGTCGGAGG
>JAPPGC010000007.1 GCA_028875125.1 Bacteroidota bacterium
AAAAACTTAAATTCTAATTGTCGCCGACTTAAATTCTAATTGACGCTAGACATTTACCGTGACTCATGGAGATGTGACCTACGGGAGGCACCCGGTCCGTTCGGGCGGCCCTGGAGTGTTGGATTCCTACCGCGCTCGTGGCCCAAGTCTCCCCAGTGAGCGTATGACTCCCACCATACTTGATCACTCGCTCAATCGAGAATTGGAGGAAAAAGTTGTTTACCACAGGCCGCTACTTCCACCTAGGATGTTGAAAATACAGACCTGATAATTCAGAATACATAAGTTCGACATACGGACTCATGTAGAACTATCATGCTGGGGCTGTGGACCACACATTACGAGGAAGGCTCAGTCAATATCTGAGTCCCTAACGCAATTTGAAAAGCATCGGCATTGCCACCCTGGCCGGAACCGCTTTCCCCTGACTGATGGCTGGCCTGAATTTAGCGTGTTCAGTTATAACCCGCATGACTTCCTCGCCGAGTCCACCCCCAATGCCCCTAAGGATCACGGCATCGCGAGGATTACCCTCCTCGTCTACCGTGAATTGCACAATTACCAGTCCCTCAACATAGGCTCTGCGTGCACTTGCCAAGTAACTTACTTCACGTAATAGTTTTGAGGGATCTCCAATGAGCTGAGGTGGCTCATCAGGAATTACGAAAGTTGTAATATCTTCCACGTGTCGGATCCGTATCAACCCCCGCTCTGCAATGTCCTCCGCCATCGCGGCATAATTATTCATAGCGAGAAATTCAGAATATGCCCGTACCGAATCCATAGCAGGACTGGAGACGAAGAACTTGCGAGTTAGTCCAAACTTAGACTCATTGGCCTCGTCAAGGATTTCCATGTGCAGAAAGTAGACACCAGAGCCAAGAGCAGACAAATTAAAGCTGCCGACAAGGACATCCGTTTGACGCACTGTCCGTTTCGAGCGCTTCTGTAGACCTGTGATAGGCACTGGTCTGCTTCTGCTTTCCTCGGAAACGTATATCAGCATCGTGTACTCGTCTGTATCCGGAACTGTGCATGCAGTATTGTAGGCCTCCGCGTAGTAAAAAAGATTAGCAGCTCCTTCACCATACAGCTGACTGGCATTTGGACGTATACGGAGCCCGTTCTTATAGAATGGATCGTCCCGGTTCTCCGAATGTGTAATCCTGGAAGCCAGCGTTATATCTGAAATTGCACAGCTTTCCTGCTGACCATACTCCGGTATGATTACATCACGGCTTGCCTGCACGGGATCTTGGCCGGACAGGGGCATTACAATTTGCAGCTTGTACTCACCGGGTACGACCGTTAGCCGGACTTGACGCAAAAACACCTGCCCTTCTGTAATCACAGACGGATCCATCACAGCAAACTGCAGATCCATCTCCTGCTCCCATACAACACGCTCTGCTGATGCATCCAGATCCGTATCGGAGGAACTGAGCAAGCTTAGTTCAAGGGGAATCGAAGAGGTGTAAAGCGAATCACCCTCTTCATAGGCAAGTGAGCCTGCTTCAATCGCCATATAAAGCTCAACCAGCGACTCCTGTTCGTCATAAGCAAACGAAGCGTAATCAATGTCAATCTGTGGAGCCTGTTGGGCTATACTGCTGGTGGCCAAAAGCAGTAAGCCAAGGAGAAATGTTACGTAACATGCTCTATTCATGAATTCCCCGCCCTAGCGTAAAAGATATCCACGAATCAACCGCACTTGCGTTCCCGCCTACCACACCCGTATCGGGCAGAGTTACAAATCCGGGAAGCCTATTGCAATAGTGTACAGAAAAAACACCTTAAACACCTTGTAGCAAGGAGAAGAAACCCGTGAAAACCATAACATCGTAGATCGCGTGTGCCCAGGCAACAACAGCAAAACCACGTATCAGAAAAACGGCATTAAAGATCAATCCGCCAATAGCTCGGTAAACAAACACGCCGAGTTCCCACGAATCTCCCATGTTCCCCAGATGATGCATCGCGCTAAAAGCAATAGCACCAATCACCGCAGCCAAAATATACATGAGTACTTTGGCTTTGGGGAAGGCAAGCTGCAAAACAAAGGCTAGTCCCCCAACAAGCAGCACACGAAAAAACAGCTCCTCATATAAGCCGGCTCCAAGGGAGAGAACTAGCTGCATGACCAGATTCGGCTCATGTTGTACCTCCTGTGCTGACATCATCGGTGACATCAACCAATGTGTAAATCCCGAAACAATGAAAGCAAAAAGAATCGCGTAAACGGTGCTTTCAAGAATAACAAAGCCAGGATACTTGCTATGAAATCTGATTTTCTTTTTCCACTCAATGGCAACAATAAGCATACCTACTACCAGGACCACGCCGAACAGAATTAGCTCATGCGCCAGTCCGAAGCTTGGAATGAGGTCCTTCAACCAGATGTCGGCTACAATACGAACCTCTTCCGCATTACCACGATTCACCCATACAATCCCTATTTCATAGAGTAACAGAAGTGGAAGTGCCATGAAAAACCCCCAGGTTGCGGTTCGTGTAGTCCGAAAATAGCTTTCAAATACACCCACTACTGGGGTCTCGGAAGTTGAGGAAAATTCTTCAGTCATCGTCTACTTCCATCAAAGCCTGCTGAAGCTCGGAGCGGTCTTTCACCTCGTGGAGATCATTACACACCTGGATGCCTTCTTGGTACGTACGCACAGCATCATCCCGATTGCCCAGCTCCAAGTAAAGTTTTCCCAGATGATAGTAGACTCCCGTATAGCCCGGGGCTGCCGCCAGAATGGACTTGTACCATTTCAGTGCGTCTTCCAACCGCCCCTGCTTGTGATACTCAAATCCAAGCGCAAAAAGCGTAAATGGATCTGACTTATCATCCTTATATAGCTGCAGAAGCTGTTGTATGCGATCCATTTCGTTCGCTCCGTCCAGAACGCTCAAATCCAGTCTATGCAATGCCTTTTTGGGAAAAACAGAAGACCGAATAGACTCACTCGTTCTACCAGCCTCCTCCAGCTCCACCCCCACCAAAACCACCTCCACCAAAGCCGCCGCCGAATCCACCACCAAAACCCCCACCGAAACCACCGCCTCCACCAAAACTCCCCCCTCCACCGAAGCCGCCGGATCCACGTCCGCTTGCATGCCCTAATAAGAACATCAGTGGAATAATACTGTCACCACGGTAATGTCGACCCGACCCTCCTCGTCCGCCACCCCGCGAGAGCATCATGAAAACAGCGAATACCACAACCATAAAAAACAATCCAAGACCTCCAAGATCCCCTCCTCTGCCCGAACCTCGCGCGACCGGCAAAGACTCTGCAGTGTACTCCCCGCCCGCTGCAAGCGTGAGCGCATCTACTGCTCCTGCTAAACCGGCATAAAATCGTCCCTCTCTAAAATTGGGCTCTATGATACGCCCTACAATATGCCCTGCCAGTATATCTGGAATTGCTCCCTCTAATCCATACCCCACAGCAATAAATACAGCGCGATCTTGCTCGCTGACCAGAATAAGTACCCCGTTGTCATGTTCAGCCTGCCCTATTCCGAGCGACTGCCCTAACTCAGTTGCATATTCGGCAATATCACGCCCCTCCAATGATCGTATTATGCGAATAGCAATCTGTGTTGAGGTACTATCCGCATATTGGCGTAATGAAAGCGCCAAGCGCTGCTCCTCCTGCGAGGAAAGCATCCCAGCTTCGTCAACAACAATCTGGTTCCTCTCCTGGGCCAATACGCTTCCATGAACTATCACCAGCGCTACCAGAGCGACTGGGACAAACCAGCAAAATCGTGTGTACTTATGAATCAAAATCAACCTCTGGTGCACTCTGAGCATCACTGTCTGCCTCAAACGGGGATCGACGGCTGTGCCCAAACATGCCAGAAAACATGGCCGCGGGGAATCGGCGGATAGCCGTATTGTAATCGCGCACTGCACCATTGTAACGCGTGCGCGCCGTATTTATACGATTTTCTGTACCCTCCAACTGCACCTGTAAATCGCGAAATCCTTCGGTAGCCCGCAGTTGTGGATAATTCTCACTGACAACTAACAATCTTCCAAGCGCCCCGGAAAGTTGGGACTGTGCCTGTTGGAATTGTGCGAGACCTGCAGGGTCACGTACATCCTCGGCAGATACATTAATGGACGTTGCACGGGCACGTGCCTCTGTAACCGCCTGTAGTGTTTCCTGCTCAAAATCTCCAGCCGCCCTCACCGTATTCACAAGGTTTGGAATAAGATCTGATCTCCGCTGATAGGCAGTCTGAATATTTCCCCAGGCTTCTTCAACCATCTCCTCCTGTCCAACCAGATTATTATAAGTCCCGCAACCTGCGCAGCCCGCAAACCCTACAAGCAAGACGACAATCAACAAAACTAATGTACTTGTACGACGCATATTACATCAAAATTAAACCTATCATGCGTACGTCAATCAGGGCTCGTGGTTTCGGAATTAGCGTCCAGATACTCCTGTAGTATTATTCCAGCGGCAACTTGGTCCACCAAACCACGCTTACCTTGGTAGGATCGTCCACGCAGCATAGTCTTAGCTTCTTCAGATGTATAGCGCTCGTCCCAGCGCACGACATCTACATCCGGCATCCGGTTTTGCAAGCGTCGAATATACTCGTTTACCCGCCTGGTTGCGCAACCCTCTGATCCGTCCTCCTCCAGCGGCCAGCCAATTACAATCACCTCTATTTTTTCATTTTGATGGATCGCAACCAATTTTTCTATTGCCGACTCCGGGCCGTAGGTATCCAAAGGTTGCGCGAACATTCGCAGTGGGTCAGCTATGGACAGACCAACCCGCCGCGTGCCGTAATCAACAGATACAATACGCGGACGCCCACTATGCAACTTACTCCTCAAAACGGTATACCCCACGAACACTTTCAACACGCCTGATGCGCCCAATCAGGCGCTTGAGATGCTGCAGATCGCTGACATGCAGGATGATTGTACCTTCAAAAAATCCGTCCTCTGTTCGGACGCTCATTGACCTGATGTTCGTCTTGAGGTTGCGGGAAATAACCGTGGTTAGATCATGAACAATACCTACGCGATCTTCCCCAACCACACGCAGCCCTACAACAAATCGGACATCCTTCTGCCGACTCCAGGCACATGACTGAATCCTATCTGGATAGTTTACGAGTAAATGAGCGGCATTTCGGCAGCCTGTCCGATGAATATTGATTGAACCTGCTTTGCTGGTATAACCAAATACCGCATCACCAGGGATTGGGTTGCAGCAGGAAGCATACACTGTAGCTAGGCCCTTTATGCGTTCCCCGTTGATAAGTAATGTTTCCGCTCCTTTGTACTGAGCAGTTTCTCTAAAGGTGATCCCGGACTCTGTAGGGGCATCTATGTCAACGGATTCCGGGGCGTCCCCTGTTCGCATATACTGAATCAAATCCTGTACATCTAATAAGCCGGACGCAATCTCATAGAACATCTGCGCCAAGGTCGAATACTTGAATTGAGCAGCCAAACGTACCAACTCTTCTTCTGAGACTGACAGCTTGGCCCGCTTCGCTTTCTTTTCCCAGAGTTGACGGCCATATCTAACGGCCGCTCGCCGCTCTTCGTTAATTCGATGCCGGATTCGGCTGCGGGCCTTGTGTGTAACTACAAACTTGATCCAGTCTGGATTGGCGGTTACTTTTTTGGACGTAATGATTTCGACCTGATCTCCACTCCTAAGCTTGTAAGAGAGCGGTACCATTTTACCGTTGACCTTGGCTCCAATACAGTGGAAACCAATATCCGTGTGAATCTGAAACGCAAAATCCACTGGAGTTGCGTTTTTGGGTAGTGTTTTCAGATCCCCTCTCGGAGTAAAGACATAGATTTCGTCCGTATAGAGATCCAGGCTGAATTCCTGAACAAACTCAGTCGCCTGCTCACTATCGGGGTTCTCCATCAAATCATGGACCCAGTTCAGTAACTGATCCATTTTCGTATCCGCCTTGTTTACACCCTCTTTGTACTTCCAGTGCGCCGCCATACCACGCTCGGCAATCTCATCCATCTCTTCCGTACGAATCTGGACTTCTATGCGGCGACCATCAGCATCCAGCACCGTCGTATGCAAACTCTGGTAGCCATTTGATTTTGGTACAGAAATAAAATCTCTGAAGCGCTCAGGAAGCGGTTTATAGAGATCCGTAATGATGGAGTACACGCGCCAGCAATCCTCTTTACCCTTTTGCCCGCGGGTCTTTAGGATAATGCGAATCGCAAACACATCGTAAATGGCTTCCAGCGGCTTATTCTGTGCCTGCATTTTGTGGAAGATCGAATAGATATTCTTCGACCGTCCCTTTATATCAAACTCGAATCCGTACTGCTGGAGTCGCTCTCGAAGAGGTACGATGAATTGATTGATGTACGAATCACGCTCCTGTTTACTCTCTCTCAGACCAAGCACAATGGAGGAATATGCCTCCGGCTCCAGCACTTTCAATGAGAGATTTTCTAATTCGGATTTAATACGTTGCAGACCAAAACGATGGGCCAAGGGCGCAAAGAGCATTAAGGTCTCGGTAGCAATCTTCAGCTGCTTGGCCGGTGGAAGTGATCCAAGTGTCTGCATATTATGGAGACGATCCCCGAATTTGACAAAGATCACTCGCACATCCTGTGCCATCGACAGGATGAGTTTGCGCACATTTTCAGCCTGACCTAATGCCCGATTGGCATAGATACCACGGATCTTGGTTAACCCATCAATCAGCAGCGCCATCTCTTCACCAAATTCTGCCCTGATAATTTCCAGAGACAGATCAGTATCCTCAACTACATCGTGCAGGAGGGCTGCACCAACACTGACATCGTCCAATCGAATTTCACGGACAACAATACGGGCAACTGCGATAGGATGTGCGATGTACCACTCCCCGGACGCTCGTCGATCATTCCGGTGTGCCCAGTAGCTGAGTTTGAAGGCATGCCGAATCATAGCTTCATCAAACGTCGGCAAATACTGATTGCAGTCCGCAATCAATTCTTCAAGTTGCCGCCCATAGGGCTCTTCAACCTTGAAGTCGCGTTCTTTGAGTATAGTCGAAGCTTCGAGCATTAGCCCCTGTTAGTCGAACGTATGCGTTTGATCTCTGAATGTACAAACGCAAAACAACCTATTGGGATCACTTCCCTATCGGATTCAACACGATCAGGCCCGACTCAGGGTTTTACCGCTAAGAAGTTGAATCACTGAACAACCGCCAATGTGCCGAACTTGACCGCTCGCTCAGCTCCCACTGTCGGGCGTTTTTTCGGCAGGGGGATCGGATTCTTCCTGAGGGGCTCCCTCATCGATGTCGGGCTCAGTTGGTTCCGTGTTCTGCTCAGGGCTCGCCTCTGGCGTCGCTTCCTCACTACCCGATGATGTGCTTGGTGCATCTGCCGCCTGACTAGCGGGACCCCTGCGGCGACGACCTCGACGTGTACGACGTCGGCGAGACCGACGCGTCGTCGGCTCAGACTCATTATAATCCACAAGCTCAATAATCGCCATCTCAGCAGCATCGCCCGAGCGCTGCCCTAATCGAAGAACACGCGTATAACCGCCTGGACGGTCGCCCACCTTCTCTGCGATCTCCTCAAAAAGCTCTGTAACAGCCTGCTTATCCATCAAATGACGGAAAACTTCTCGCCGATTGTGTGTGGTATCCTCACGTGCACGCGTGATTAACGGCTCAATGTAAAGTCGCAGGGCCTTGGCCTTGGCAAGTGTGGTCGTAATTTGTTTATGGCGAATCAGTGCCCCAGACAGCGCCGACAAGGTTGCCCTGCGATGCGACGCCGTACGACCCAACTTATATCCTTTTTTGGCGTGTCTCATTGCTGATAAGCTAACTGGCCCCCGTCGCGGCCTCGCTGCTCACTTCCGGGATATCCATATTAAACCCTAATCCGCGTTCCTCCAGAGCAATTTTGAGTTCCTGCAACGACTTCGTCCCAAAGTTGCGGAACTTCATCATGTCCCGCTCATCACGAGTGACAAGATCCCTGATCGTCCCAATGTTTGCAGATTTCAAGCAATTCTTTGCTCGGACGGACAGACTGAGGCCATCCACGGAATCATTCAATTGATCCACAACCTTTCGTGCAGTTAAATCTGACTGATATTCTTCGAGCGGAGCTATTTCTATATGTTCCATTGCCGCAAATGGATCAATGTGCTCCTTGAGGATACTGGCCGCCTCCTTCAAGGCACTTTGAGGCATAATCGATCCATCCGTCAAGATCTCCAACTCCAGTCGTTCATAGTCTACTCGCTGCCCTACACGCGTAGGTTTCACGGTAACCTTTACCTTCTTGATCGGTGTGTAGACCGCATCCATAGCGATAACCCCAATTGGATCGGTCTCTTGCTTGTTTTCGTCTGCTTGAACGTACCGGCGCCCGGTTTCTATACGTAGCTCTACTCCAACATCTACACCCTCAGAGAGTGTGGCGATATGATGGGAGGGATTAAGTACGCGATAGTCATTCGTAGCCTTTCCTATATCCCCGGCAGTCCATGTGCCTGGCCCTTTCACCCGCATAGTAATAATGCCACTCGCAAAATCAGCAGGTTTGAATCGGACCCCCTTAAGGTTCAAAATGATGTCGCCTACGTCCTCAGTGACACCTTGGATGGTCGAGAACTCGTGCTGTATGCCATCAATCTTCACTGCGGTTATAACCGTACCCTCGAGGGAGGAAAGCAGTACGCGCCGGAGAGAATTGCCGATGGTTTGCCCGAATCCGCGTTCAAGGGGCTGAATTACGAACCGTGCAAACGTGGGCGAAGACTCCTCCGTCAACACTGCGTCGGGCATTTGAATTCCGTTGTTGCTCATTCTAGTCAAATTGACTTCAAGATTGTCTACAGTCGACCTACTTGGAGTAGAGCTCCACGATCAACTGCTCCCGAATATTCTCTGGGATATCAGAGCGCTCTGGAAAGTCCAGAAATTTGCCGCTCAATGTCCTGCGATCTGCTTCCAGCCATGAAAAAGCTTGCCGATGTTTCTTCACATTTTCAACAAAGGTGCGATTAAGCCGACTTCGAGGGCGAATAGAAACAATATCCCCCGGACGTAATTGGCACGAAGGGATGTTCACGACCTGCCCGTTAACCATAATGTGTCGGTGAGTAACCATTTGGCGCGCCTGCCGCCTGGTGGCAGCAAATCCAAACCTGAAAACAGTATTATCCAAGCGTGCTTCCAGGAAGCGCAGCAAGTTTTCGCCCGTAACCCCTTTTTTGCGAGCAGCCTTCTCGAACAAGTTCTTGAACTGCCGCTCCAGAACACCGTAAATATGCTTTGCCTTCTGCTTTTCTTTCAGCTGCGTAGCATACTCGCTTTCGCGTCGCCGCCGTTTCTGGCCGTGCTGGCCGGGCGGGTTTGGTTTGCGCTCGAGTGATTTGCTCGGACCAAAGATCGGTTCGTTGAACCTCCGCGCGATCTTTTGCTTTGGGCCTCTATAACGGGCCATGTCTGTTTATCTCGTGTCTTTGAATGAACAGGTTAGACTCGACGGCGCTTGGGTGGCCGACATCCATTGTGCGGGATTGGAGTTATGTCACGAATCGACGTGATATCCAGACCCGAAGTGTTCAATGCTCGGATCGCAGACTCCCTTCCAGAACCCGGTCCCTTTACGAACACATCTACACGCTTCAATCCCAAATTAACAGCCTCTGTGGCCGCGGTGGTTGATGCGACCTGCGCAGCATAAGGCGTACTCTTGCGAGATCCCTTGAATCCCTCTTTACCAGAAGAGGACCATGATATACAATTGCCGTACTGGTCTGTAACCGTGACGATTACATTGTTGAACGTAGCACGGATAAAGACCACTCCATTCGATTCAACCAGCACCTTTTTCTTCCCAAAACGACCGCTGCGGCCTTTGCGTACCTGCTTTTTCGCCATAATTGCGTGTGATTGCTGTAACTACTTACGCGGTGCTTTCTTTTTGCCTGCCACCGTTTTCTTGCGGCCTTTTCGCGTCCTGGCGTTCGTCTGCGTTCGCTGACCACGTACAGGCAATCCGCGCCGGTGCCGCAGCCCGCGATAGCACCCAATATCCATCAGCCGCTTCACATTCATCTGGACCTCGGTTCTAAGCTGACCTTCAACCACATAATGGTCTTCAATCAAACGACGAACCTTTTGGGTCTCTCCCTCGGTCCAGGTATCGGGATGCTTATCGGGATCCAGCCCAATCCGTTCCAAAATCTCTACTGCGCGGGAACGCCCAATTCCGTAAATGGTCGTCAGCGCAATCTCGCCGCGCTTTTTTGACGGCACGTCAACTCCTGCTATTCGAGGCATGCAATACTATCCCTGTCGCTGCTTGTGCTTCGGGTTCCTCTTGTTAATAACATAGAGCCGGCCCTTGCGCCGAACGATCTTGTCGTCTGCACTCCGCTTCTTCACACTAGCCCTTACTTTCATTAAAAATTTAGCTTAGTTGTTCAGGCAAAGAACAATGGTACGCACAGTTGCCTAAACGGGTTCCTATCTATATCGATACACGATCCGCCCTTTGGTAAGATCAAAAGGAGATATCTCAACCTTAACGCGGTCACCAGGAAGGATCTTGATGTTGTACATTCGCATTTTCCCGGCCAAAAAACCGAGAATTGAATGCCCGTTTTCAAGACGGACCCTGAATTGCGTGTTCGGCAGCGCGTCCGTGACTTCGCCGTCTAATTCAATGGGTTTCTGCTTAGCCATACGATAATGCTTTCATCCTGTACGGAGGCGTAGTGATTTCTTCAATGTATTCAAATGTGGTAAGTACATCCGGGCCACTTGGGGTTATACAAACCATGTGCTCATAATGCGCCGAGGAACTTCCGTCGGCTGAGCAGATCGTCCATCCGTCCGAATCCGTAAACACTTCGGAGGTCCCCAGATTGATCATTGGCTCTATGCATAGCACCATGCCCGTCCTGAGCCGACGACCCCTGCGACGTGAGCCGATATTGGGGACGTGAGGGGGTTCATGCAACTTGCTGCCAATTCCGTGTCCGACGAGTTCTCGCACAACCCCCAATCCATGATTACTACAATGTCGATAAATGGCTGCACCGATATCACCAATTGTGCCGTGCGGGGTAGCTGATGCAATACCCAACTCCATCGCCTCATAAGTAACCGTACAGAGCTGTATATCCTCGGGGCTAAGATCACCGACGCCAAACGTATAGGCACTATCGCCGAATAAACCATTCAATTCCACTCCACAATCCACGGATACCAGATCACCCTCACGAAGCATATAGTCGCCTGGAATTCCATGGACCACGGCGTCATTGATAGATATGCAAAGCGAGGATGGAAAAGGCGGCAGTGATGCCATACGATAGCCCTTGAATGCCGGTTCTGCACCATGGCTGTAAATAAAATCCTCAGCCACACGATCCAAGACCGATGTCCTTACACCAGGGGCGATGTGCTTGGCTACCTCTGCCAGCGTGCGAGCAACCAGATCAGCACTTTCTCGAAGCTGTGCTATTTCGTGAGGCGTCTTTATTACACTCATTAACGTGATCGACCTCGAATGCGACCGCTCTTCATAAACCCATCGTAATGACGCATCAGCAGGTGGCTTTCGACTTGTTTAAGTGTATCTAAAGTTACGCCAACCATAATCAAGAGACTCGTTCCTCCAAAAAATTGGGCGAATTGCTGCGTTTCCGTCAGGCCAAGTTGAACAGCAAATGCAGGAAGGATCGCCGCAAAGCCGATAAACAATGACCCCGGCAAAGTTACACGCGTAAGGATCGAATCAATGAACTCACTCGTTTGCCTGCCCGGCCGGATCCCCGGTATAAATCCCCCTTGGCGCTTCATCGTATCAGCCATCTCTTTCGGATTAACTGCAATTGCGGTATAAAAATATGTGAAGAACACACATACAAAAAAGAAGATGATTGAGTAACCCCAACTGGTGAAGTCCAGGAAGAGTGCACCAAAACGCTGCATGAACTCGTTGTTCGGCGCGAACTGCGCAATCGTACCAGGCACAAACATGATCGACTGTGCAAAAATGATAGGCATCACGCCCGCTGCATTCACGCGTACAGGCAGGTACTGCGTCGTCCCCCCATATACCTTGCGTCCAACTACACGCTTGGCATACTGAACGGGAATGCGGCGCGTACCCTGTGTCATCAAAACTACGAATGCTGTTACTACAACCAAGACCCCGATCTCAAAAACCACCAGGAAAATATTTGCCGATTGTCGTAATTCATTCATAAATGCCTGTGGTAGAAAGGCAATGATTCCGATCGTTATGATGAGTGATATCCCGTTACCAATACCGCTCTCGGTAATGCGTTCTCCAAGCCACATTACAAACATTGTCCCTGCAGTGAGCACAATCACAGTGGTGACAATAAACAAGGTCTGCTGGATCACGATTGCCTGGGGAACTGTGCCCCACAAAAACAGGCTATAACCAATGGATTGCAGCGCTGTGATACCCGCGGTACCATAGCGGGTGAGTTGGGTAATCTTACGACGACCCTCCTCCCCTTCACGCTGAAGTTTCTGGAAATAAGGTACCGCTGCACCTAAAAGCTGGATTATGATTGATGCCGTGATGTACGGCATGATTCCTAGCGCAAATACCCCTGCCTGCAGGAATGCTCCACCAACAAAGAGATTGAAGAAGCCAAACAGATTGTTGGGATCTCCCTGTGCAAATGCATCCGTAAGTGCGGTTGCATTAATGCCGGGCAGGGTCACATACGCCCCAACCCGATAAATAACCAGGATGCTAAGTGTATAAATGATGCGTTTGCGTAACTCATCAATCTTCCAGATACTACGCAAGCTATCGGCAATGCCTGCCATTCGGAGGTTCCTCGGCTGAGTTTAGTTGGCTGACAGGCGCGTGATCGTTCCGCCTGCTGCCTGAATTTTTGCTTCTGCTGACTTACTGAAAGCATGAACTTCAATGTTCAGTGCTGTTGTCAGCTCTCCATCTCCTAGAATCTTGACCCGATCATTTTTCCTAATCAGGCCCGCCTCAATCAATACTTCCAGTGTGATCGGAGCGTCTGCATCAAGGGTTTTCTGTTCAATATGCGCTTCAAGCTGCGCCAGATTCAAAACTTTGTACGAAACTCTGTTAGGATTCCTGAACCCGAATTTGGGTATGCGTCGCTGGAGTGGCATTTGGCCTCCCTCAAACCAGGACGGCATACGATGATTACCTGTGCGGCTCTTTTGCCCTTTGTTTCCTCGTGTAGAGCTGTGTCCACCCTTGCCAGATCCTACGCCCCGTCCCAAACGCTTATTACGCCTTGTTGCGCCCTTTGCCGGCTTTAATGTACTTAGATTCATCCGTTCGACTCTTTTTCCTGTCCCTCAGTAGTGGTTTCTTCTACATTTATCAAATGCGACACTTTACGCAGCATACCCCGAATTACAGGAGTATCGCTATGGGTCACCGTATGGCGTATGCGACGCAGTCCTAGAGCCTGAATAGTCCGACGCTGAAGATCGGATGAGCCAATCAGGCTCCGTGTCTGAGTAATTCTGAGTGACATGAGAGTTTCTATCCTTCAAATACACGACTCAATGGAATACCGCGACGACGCGCTACCTCGAGAGGGTGCTCAAGACTGCGCAGTGCATTCATGGTCGCTGCCACCTGGTTGTGCGGATTGCTGCTTCCAAGTGATTTGGAAAGCACATTTGTGATCCCCACACATTCGAGTACAGCACGGACGCCTCCACCAGCAATCACACCCGTACCCGGTGATGCGGGTTTGAGCAGCACGCGCCCCGCGTCTTTTTTACCAATCACACGATGTGGAATCGTACCATTCTTTGTAACCGGGACGGAGATCAGTTGCTTTTTAGCATTTTCTGTCCCCTTCTTGATAGCATCCGCAACTTCATTTGCCTTTCCCAGCCCTGCACCTACGTGACCCTCGCCGTCTCCGACTACGACGACCGCATTAAAAGAGAATCGCCGCCCCCCTTTAACTACCTTGGCCACACGTTTGACCTTAACCAGGCGATCAATCCATTCGGTCTGGTCGGCGGTTTCGCTACTACGGTTATGCTGTTGCTGTTGCGTCTTTTTCATTCAGTATCAGATACCCTTTTTATCCGTCAAAATTTCAGTCCTCCCTTACGCGCGCCTTCGGCTAGCGAGCGAACACGGCCGTGGTAGCGGTAACCATTGCGATCAAAGATCACTTGACTGATACCACATTCCGCCGCACGTTCTGCGAGACGTTCACCAACAACCAGGCCTGCATGCGCCGGTGAATCGGCTCCATGACCTTTGTCCAATGTTGATGCTGATGCAAGCGTCCGACCGCTGACATCATCCACCAACTGCGCATACAGGTTACGGTTGCTCCGAAACACAGTCAATCTGGGGCGGTCTGCCGTACCGCGTATTCTGCGACGAATGCTTCGCTTGGTACGAAGCCGACGCACACCCTTGGCTGATTTGATTTTACGAGTTGCCATATCTCCTATAGATCACTGTTTGGAAGCAGTCTTGCCGGCCTTCCTACGCACGTACTCATTGATGTACCGAATTCCTTTGCCCTTATACGGCTCCGGTGGACGTAAAGAACGAATTTTTGCAGCAACCTGCCCAACGGCCTGTTTATCAATGCCGGATACGGTAACCTTTGGGGTACGACCACGGCCACCCCCTTCTGCTTCGACGGTTACGCTATCAGGAGGCACAAAATAAATGGGGTGGGAATGTCCCACTGCCAGCTCCAGTACGCCATTCTTAACCTCCGCACGCGTACCGACTCCGACGATCTCCAATTGCTTCGTGAACCCCTCGCTTACCCCTGTTACCATGTTCGCCAAAAGCGAACGGTACAGACCATGCATAGCACGGTGTCGTTTTTGATCCGTGGGTCTCGAAACACTGAGTTCACCTGATTCCTGAGAGAGTACCAGATTGGTCGGCACCTGTAGGTGCAACACGCCCTTGGGTCCGGTTACCGTCACCGCGTTCCCACCGGAGACATCAACCTTGACTCCCTCCTCAATCACTATGCTTTGTCTGCCGATCCTTGACATTAATGATTTATTCTAGAATACATGTGCTAGTACTTCACCACCGACATGGGCGCGCTCCGCTTCCTTGTCTGTCATTACCCCTCGTGAGGTGGACAATATTGCAACACCGAGACCGTTTTGGACACGTGGCAAGTTATCCGCATTCGCATATACACGCAGCCCCGGTTTGGAAATCCGATCCATCGAACGGATTGCCCCCTTTCCGTGGTGGTCATACTTCAGAAAGATGCGCAGCAATCCCTGACTGCCATCATCTACATTCAAAAAACGTGTGATGTATCCTTTGTCTTTGAGGATTTGTGTGATCGCCCGTTTAATTCTGGACGCTGGTATATCCGTGTATCTGTGCCCGGCCATTTGTGCGTTACGCAGCCGCGCCAGATAGTCACCAACCGGATCAGTAATCACTCCCATTCTAATTACCAACTTGATTTACGAATTCCAGGAATCTTGCCAGCCCTGGCCATATCACGAAAAGCAATCCTCGAAACACCATACACCCGGATATAGCCACGTGCGCGCCCCGTGAACTGACACCGGTTACGCAACCGCGAAGGGCTTGCATCACGCGGCAGACGCTGAAGGGCTTCGTAGTCCTTGTTGGCCCGAAGCTCCGCTCTACGATCGGCATACTGCGCAACCATACGCTCACGTTTCTTTTGGCGGGCTATAACACTCTTTTTGGCCATAAACCTTCTTCTTTTTCGTTATCGGTTGTCTTCTTCGCGGCGCACAAATGGCATACCCAGCTCCTTGAGTAACGCAAACGCCTCTTCGTCTGAAGGTGCAGTAGTCACGAACGTAAGTCCCAAACCGGATATACGCTCGATCTGATCCACGTTGATCTCGGGAAAGATGATCTGTTCCTTGATACCGAGTGAATAGTTTCCTCGTCCATCAAAGCTGCCGTCAGGTACACCACGAAAATCCCTTACACGCGGAAGTGCAAGTGTGATCAACCGATCAAGAAATTCCCACATACGATCTCCACGAAGCGTTACGCTAGCCCCAATCGGCATGCCCTCGCGCAGTTTAAAGTTCGAGACACTCTTGCGTGCACGCCGCACAGCTGGCTGTTGACCGGTAATACGCCGCAACTCATCCACTGCACCATCCAGAAGCTTTTTGTTCTGAGTGGCCTCTCCCACCCCCTTGTTAACGGTTATCTTGACCAGTCGCGGGACCTGCATACGGTTCCCGTAAGAAAATTTCTTGCTCAACTGATCAATGATTTCAGATTTGTAACGCGCTTTCAGACGCGGCTCGTATTGTGCCATTGCTCTAATTCAATTCCTCGCCTGTCGTTTTTGCATAACGGACCCATTGCCCCTGGCCGGTGTCAATGTCCTCAATTCGCTTACGCCCAATTCGTGTTGGATCACCGTTACTGTCAACAGGCTGGACATTGGAGATGTGAATGGACATTTCACGTTGCACGCGACCACCCTGCGGATAAGTCTGATTTGGGCGTGTGTGACGGATCCGAAGGTTAACTCCTTCCACAATCACACGCTCTCTTTCAGGAAATACACGGAGTACTTTCCCCACATATCCCCGACCTCGCGCAGGACTTCCCTTGGAAGCCGAAATATCCTTCGTAAGCATCACCATGTCACCTTTCTTGACATGGGGCTTTTTTGTTTTTCTTTGCGATCGAGCCATTATTCTTGGTTCCTCTAAATGACTTCCGGTGCCAGAGAGACAATACGCATGTACTGTTTCTCGCGCAGTTCCCGTGCAACCGGTCCAAAGATCCTGGTACCCCTAGGTTCTCCTTGGGCATTAAGCAGAACGGCTGCATTCTCATCAAATCGAATGTAGGATCCGTCTGTCCGACGCAGTTCCTTACGGGTACGGACAACGACCGCCCGGGAGATATCTCCCTTCTTGACGTTTCCGCCAGGGATAGCAGATTTTACGGACACCACAATCCGGTCTCCAACCCGTGCGTAACGCCGGCCGCTTCCACCGAGCACCCGAATGCAAAGGACTTCCTTAGCACCACTGTTATCGGCAACGGCCAGTCTGGACTCCTGCTGTATCATCGGTTTGACCTATTTCGCACGTTCCACGATTTCCAAAAGACGCCATCTTTTATGCTTGCTCAGCGGCCGCACTTCGGCCACTCGAACCATATCTCCTTCCTGAGCCTGTTCTTTCTCATCATGAGCGAAGAGCCGGCTGGTTTTCTTGATAAACTTGCCATAAATCGGATGCCGTACTTGTCTCTGAATGCCAACCACGATGGTTTTGTCCATCTTGTTGCTGACAACAATGCCCGTACGTTCCTTACGCGAAGATCTCTTAAGCTCACTCATTTTGATTATTACTATCCAAGCTGCTCCTTAAGAATTGTTCTCAGACGCGCAAGAAAGCGGCGTTTTTCTCTGAGTAGCAAGGGGTTTTCCAATTGGGCAATTGCATGTCTGAATTTCAACTCAGACAGTTGCTCCTCTTCTTCGCGGATACGCTCTTCCACTTCCTTCGTGCTGAGCGCTCTCACTTCCGGGGCTTTCATCATCGGTTAATTCTCCACATAGTCAGGCCGCACGACAAATTTTGTCTTGATCGGCAGTTTTTGTTGTGCCAGACGCATGGCTTCCTTTGCAAGTTCAACGGGTACCCCTCCACCGACCTCAAAAAGGATACGGCCCGGATGAACCGGAGCCGCCCAATGATCAATGGCACCCTTACCCTTACCCATTCGAACTTCGGCAGGTTTGCTGGTAATCGGCTTATCCGGAAATACTCGGATATACACTTTGCCTACTCGCTTCATTCGACGCGTCATTGCAATACGGGCGGCCTCTATCTGGCGGCTGGTTATCCGTCCAGGCTCAAGGGCTTTAATCCCGAAATCACCAAAATCCACCCGTGCACCGCGGGTGGTGTTTCCTTTAATCCTTCCTTTTTGTTGCTTGCGGTACTTCGTCCGCTTAGGCATCAACATGATTCCTGTCCCTTTTACCCCTGATAGTTACCTGCGTCCTCCTCCGCCCCTCCGGACGCCACCGGCACCACTGCGTCGCCTGCGGCCATCCCGCTTACCTCGGCGCCGATCACGGGCCTTACTCTCACCGCCCCGTCCACCGGCATGCATCTGCCGCAACTGCTGGCGTTGGGCCTGGACGTTCGGACTTAGGTCAGGGCGTCCGAGTATTTCACCATGATATACCCAGACCTTGACCCCTGTCGTCCCATAGATCGTGAATGCCGTCGCTTCCGCGTAATCAATATCGGCCCGAATAGTGTGCAGTGGCACACGCCCCTCTAAATATTGCTCGACACGCCCCATCTCTGCACCACCAAGTCTGCCTCCCACCTTTATCCGGATCCCCTGCGCACCCATGCGCATGGCCCCTTGGAGAGCCTGTTTCATTGCACGCCGAAAAGACACACGTCCTTCCAGTTGTTGTGCAACATTTTGGGCAACCAGACTGGCGTCCAACTCGGGACGCTTAATCTCATTGATATTAATCTGAATATCCTTGGTAGTGACCCGCTTGAGCTCCTCTCTAAGTTTCTCCACTTCCTGCCCCCCACGCCCGATCACAACTCCGGGCTTACTGGTATGCAGAGTTAGGATGATTCGCCTTGGCGTACGTTCGATCACGACACGGCTGAGCCCAGCCCGTCTTAACCGCGCCCGCAGGTAACGGCGGATCTCTTCATCTTCGAAGATCTTGCCAGCAATCTCTTTCTTAGTGGCGTACCAGTTCGAATCCCAACCTCGGATCGTACCGAGACGAAAACCGACCGGATGTGTTTTCTGACCCATGTATTCTTCTTAACTTCTCAAGCTGCTAGTCTTCATTTTCGGCTTCAATGATCACGGTCAGGTGACTCATCCGTTTACGGATAGGATGTGCTTGACCGCGCGGAACCGGCCGAATTCGCTTCAGCATCGGCCCTTCGTCAACCCTGATTTCTTTGACGAACAAATCGTTCTCATCAAACCGTTCGTCGGGATTCTTGTCTATCAGGTTGTGTACGGCCGACCTGATCGCAAGGGAAACAGGCCGGGTAACGGCTTGCGGTAGAAAATGCAAAACATTCAACGCTTCGGGCACCGAGCGACCCCGGATCACATTGACCACTCTCCGCATCTTTCGCGGCGAGCTCGAAATATACTTACGTACAGCACGTGCCTCCATTGCGATTTATCTCCCCCGTATGTCTTTTTTTGATCCGGCATGCCCACGAAAGATTCGTGTTGGCGAAAATTCACCTAGCCGATGTCCTACCATGTTTTCGGTTACATAGACCGGAATGAACTGGCGTCCATTATGCACGGCAAACGTATGGCCCACAAAGTCCGGGGTGATCATGGACGCACGGCTCCAGGTTCGGATCACCTTTTTCTTATCTGCCTGATTGAGTCGATCCACTTTTTGTTGAAGTTTATGGTGGACAAACGGTCCTTTTTTTAGAGATCTAGCCATGATTACCTACGTTTCGTGCCACGCCGGCGTACAATGTACTTGTCAGAATCTGCATTTCGCTTACGCGTTTTGAAGCCCTTCGCCGGCACACCCGAAGGAGAACGAGGATGACCACCGCTCGCCTTGCCTTCGCCTCCACCCATAGGATGATCCACAGGGTTCATCGCCACGCCCCGTACCTTGGGGCGCACGCCGAGCCAGCGTCGCCGGCCCGCTTTGCCGAGATCAATGTTCATATGCTCGGGATTGCTGGTCGTGCCTACCGTTGCCCTGCACTCCGCGAGAATGCGACGAACCTCTCCACTGGGGAGCTTCAGCGTAACATACTTGCCCTCGCGCGCCGTCAGCTGGGCAAAAGTGCCAGCTGAACGGGCAATTTGTGCACCCTTTCCTGGCTTCATTTCGATTGCGTGAACATAGGTGCCCAGCGGAATATGGCCCATTGGAAGACAATTACCCACCTCCGGGGGCGCGTCCGGTCCGTTCTGTACCGTCTGGTCGACAACGAGCTTGTCCGGCGCTATCACGTAACGCTTATCTCCGTCGGCATAAACCAGCAATGCAATCCTGGCAGACCGGTTAGGATCATACTGAATACTTGCAACGCGCGCAGGCACACCATCCTTGTTGCGTCGGAAGTCGATCACCCTGTAGCGTCGTTTATGACGCCCTCCCTGATGGCGCACCATAATACGGCCCGTTGAATTACGGCCACCATGGCGCTTAACAGAACGGAGCAACCTCTTTTCGGGCTTACCGGGGGTAATCTGATCAAACGCAGATACCGAACGCTGGCGCTGCCCAGGCGTGACGGGATTGAGTTTACGTATAGCCATTAGATGCTCTCGAAGAAATCTATCTGCTCGCTTCCTTTAGCCAGCGTAACGATGGCTTTCTTATAACCGGCTGTCCGACCGGATCTTACTCCCTGACGTGTGAACTGGCGACGGCGCTTACCCCGCACCCTCATCGTTCGTACTTCTTTAATCTCAGCCGTCGGGAACCGCTCCTGCACGGCCCGCTTGATCTGAGTCTTGTTGGCATCCGAATCTACAACAAAAGCATAGTGTCCGTCCTCCATTTGAGCCGAGAATTTCTCAGTAACCAACGGCCGAATAAGTACTTGGCGACTCATGATGATCAACTGCTTTGGGTTGAGTTGTATGCCCAGAGGCTACTCCATATCCCCAGAGTGTCTTCTTCACAGACTACCACTCGGGCACGCAGAATATCCTCAGCACTCACACTTCGCGCTTCGCGCACAACAACGCGATCCAGATTTCTACTCGAGCAAAAAACTTCCGGGCTATGCAGCGCAGTCACAATCAGTACCGGCTGCCCTTCCAATCCCAGATTACTGAGCAGATCAGACAGCTCACGCGTACTGGGTGCATCGTAATTCAGAGGATCGATCACACGGATTGCCTCTTCCTGCGCCTTATAGCTAAGTGCTGAGCGCTTAGCTTTACGACGCACTTTTTTGCTGAGTCGAACGCCGTACTGGTGGGGACGCGGTCCAAAGGTTCTGCCACCGCCTCTGCGCAGCGGAGAAGCAATATTTCCTGCACGTGCCATCCCAGTCCCTTTCTGGCGGTAGATTTTACGGGTTGACCCCTTTACCTCCCCGCGCTCTTTTGTCTTATGTGTTCCCTGACGGGCGGCAGCCTGTGTCCGACGCACATCCAGCCATAGCACATGATCGTTGGGCTCCACTGCAAAGACTGCCGAATCCAGAGCGACCGTACGACCGGCCGGTGATCCATTATGCTGATAAACATCCAGCTCCATTCTTCCAATCAGCTTTTCTTGAAGAGTTCAACCACACCATTGGTCGGCCCAGGGACCGCTCCTCGTACGAGAAGCAAGTTATGCTCAGGAATGATGCGGGCCACATCAAGGTTTTTGATCGTCACTCGGGCATTTCCCATCCGACCGGCCATTCGCATACCCTTGAAGACCCTGGAAGGATCACTGGAAGCTCCAATGGAGCCCGGGGCACGTTCCCGATTATGTTGACCATGCGTCCGGTCATTCACACCATGGAATCCATGACGCCGAACTACACCCTGGAAACCCTTCCCTTTACTTATTCCTGCAACATCTATCATCTCACCCTCCGAGAATACATTTTCGACACGTACCTCATCGCCAATGTCAGGAGTCTCCCCGTTCCATGCAAATTCCTTAAGAACACGCTGAAGGGGCACACCTGCTGCGCGATAATGGCCTTGGAGCGCCTTGCTGGTACGACGCTCCCTGCGTGATCCAAAACCGAGTTGCACCGCATCATACCCATCCTGCCCATCCTTCTCCTTTATTTGCACGACGCGGTTTGGGCCCGCCTCAATAACAGTGCAGGGCACATTGTTGCCCGAAGCATCAAAAATGTTGGTCATTCCGACCTTTCTGCCAATCATTCCACTCATTGCCGCACTGAAAAAAGTGTTGCTTTGATTACACCTTGATTTCTACGTCAACACCGCTGGGCAACTCAAGCTTGAGCAGTGCATCCACTGTCTTGGTGCTGGTCGAGAGTATATCAATGAGTCGATTATGACTGCGACTCTCAAATTGCTCTCGACTCTTCTTGTTAACATGTGGACTCCGCAATACCGTGTAAACCACCTTCTTGGTTGGCAGCGGGATTGGCCCGCTTACCACCGCACCGGTGGATTTGACGGTCTTGATAATCTTTTCCGCGCTCCTATCGATCAACGAGTGATCGTACGATTTGAGCTTGATGCGAATTTTTTGCCCTGTCATCGGTCTCCACCAGACGTAATTAATCCAGGATTTTGGTAACTACACCGGCACCGACAGTCCGTCCACCTTCCCGGATGGCAAACCGGAGTCCCTGCT
>JAPPGC010000075.1 GCA_028875125.1 Bacteroidota bacterium
CGACTTAAATTCTAATTGTCGTCGACTTAAATTCTAATTGTCGTTGAACAAGGTGTCCTGCGCAGGGTGGGAACCACGCGAATACAAGAAGTTATTCCAATCTGGACTGGTGGCCGAACCAGTTAAATCTGAAGATTCTAGCCCAGAATTCCCCCCAACTGAATCCCTTCGGAGAAGATTTTAATTACGCCAGAGAGTTTGAAAAATTGGATCTGGATGAGCTAAAAAATGATATTTACGCCTTGATGACCCAGTCACAGGACTGGTGGCCCGCAGACTACGGACACTATGGTCCTCTCTTTATTCGGATGGCTTGGCATAGTGCAGGGACCTATCGAGTGGGAGACGGGCGTGGAGGTGCATCGGCGGGTACGCTTCGTTTTGCTCCCCTTAACAGCTGGCCGGACAACGCAAACCTCGACAAAGCACGACGGTTGCTCTGGCCAATAAAGCAAAAGTATGGACGCAGAATTTCGTGGGCTGACCTAATGGTATTGACGGGAAATTGCGCTTTGGAATCTATGGGTCTTAAGACTTACGGTTTTGCTGGAGGACGCGAAGATGTCCGGGAACCCGAGGAAGACATCTACTGGGGACCGGAGACCACTTGGCTGGGCGATGAAAGATATACTGGTGATCGCGATCTAGAACACCCGTTGGGTGCAGTCCAGATGGGGCTCATATACGTGAATCCTCAGGGACCAAATGGTACCCCAGATCCTTTGGCAGCCGCAAGGGATATACGTGAGACCTTTGCCCGTATGGCTATGAATGACGAGGAAACGGTTGCTCTCATTGCCGGTGGACATACGTTTGGGAAGGCGCATGGGGCCGCGCCAGATAGCGAATATGTCGGTCCCGAACCGGAAGGAGCCTCCATTGAAGAGCAGGGGCTGGGTTGGAAGAACAGATTTGGGGATGGCAGGGGAGCTCACACGATTACAAGTGGACTTGAAGGAGCCTGGACTACAGAGCCTGCAAAATGGGACAGCAATTTTTTTGAAAATTTGTTCGGATACGAATGGAAGCAGGTTGAGAGCCCCGGTGGAGCAAAACAGTGGACCCCGACTGAAACATCTGCGAACGGAACAGTACCTGACGCACACGATTCGTCTAGGAGGCATGCGCCGATGATGTTGACGACGGATCTAGCGTTGAGAGAAGATCCAGTCTATGCTTCAATATCGAAAAGATTTCATGCCAACCCTGACGAGTTTGCCGATGCTTTCGCACGGGCATGGTTCAAGCTTACGCATCGGGACATGGGACCAGTCAGTCGCTATCTGGGACCACTGGTTCCTGATGAGCCGTTGCTATGGCAGGATCCAGTGCCAGAGGCGGACTATGAGTTGATTGATCATCAAGATATTGATTCCCTGAAGCACCGCATATTGGCATCGGGGCTTTCGATTTCGGAGTTGGTTAGAACAGCTTGGGCTTCGGCAGCCTCTTTTCGATGTACTGACAAACGTGGTGGAGCAAATGGTGGTCGTCTTTGCCTGGAGCCACAAAAAAACTGGGAGGTCAACAATCCATCCGAGCTTCAACAGACACTTGACGTTTTGCAGAAAGTTCAGGAAGATTTCTGGGAAGAACATGCTAAAAAGGTGTCGCTTGCGGATGTGATTGTTCTGGGAGGCTGTTCAGCAATTGAGGAGGCCGCAAGGCGCGCAGGGCACAAGGTTGAGGTTCCTTTTTCACCCGGCCGCACAGACGCAACGCAAGAAGCGACTGATATAGATTCATTCGCTGTGTTGGAACCTGTCGCTGATGGATTTCGCAACTACGTAAAATCGGGGCTACCTCAGTCCGCGGAAAGTTTATTGATTGATCGAGCATATATGCTGACACTGACGGCTGTTGAGATGACAGTATTGATTGGTGGTTTACGTGTTCTGGAAGCAAATTTTGATGGATCCAAGTTGGGAGTGTTTACGGATCGACCTGGGTTGCTCACACGCGACTTTTTTGTGAATCTTCTGGATATGGACACCATGTGGACGCAGTCAAATTCAGTCAATGGAGTCTTTGAAGGACGAGACTACAAAACAGGGGAACTCAAGTGGACAGGTTCATCTGCTGATTTGATATTCGGTTCAAATTCGCAATTACGTGCCATCGCGGAGTCCTTTGCCTCGAGTGGTGCGGATGAGATGTTTACACAGAAATTTGCGGAGACTTGGGCAAAGGTAATGAATCTTGACCGTTTCGATATTCAGTAATATGCGTGTGATCAAGTGAATGCTTGGTAGATTATGGGGCAAACTGCAACTCCGTGATTTGTGAACCTTTTCAAGAATTTCAGCATATGGCGATATTGAGATGGATATCTATCCGCCTCAATACAAATCATGGCAAGTCATATCTGATGCCATGCCCTCGGAGGCTTGTAAATTTGAAGCCCCAATAATTCATCCTGTCGATCCGCTATCGTTTACGGGGGACGCTTGTGGTGTATTTCCGTGTAAACCCACTTGCAAATGCGAGACGGTATCTCTGCAATGGGGCACGCGTGCATTTGAATAGAAACAAAAAAAAGCCGGGAATTCAAGTACTTCCCTTGGTCGCCTGTGCATATGGTATAAGCGTCATAGAGACATGAGGTTGATGTATTCAGATCAATTGCTGTACGCAGCGGTGCATGCTAAGACCAAAGCAATGCAGGAGTTTAGCGGATTTGCGTGATTGTAGCGGAGAGATTGCGTTGAGAGTGTGATTTACAAATTTGGCCTGCCGGATGGTAGACGCAGATGATCGGATAGAGTGAGAGTCAGTGATCCGATTAAATTAGACTTACGGATAAAACTTAAAGAACAGTTTTCAATGTGAATATTCTCGAAAAATGACAATTGTCAGGCTTAAGTCACGGAATTTCTGTGGGAACGCGCTTTGCAAAACTCCCTTGGATTCGGGGTTGTTAGGGCAGCTTAGTAAGATGCATGTCCTCTGCACAAGCCAACTCTGAAATTTTAAGGACTATTAATTTATCCGAGGCAGTGTATCCAAAGATTCCGGTGTGGGAAGGATCTTTCGCCGTGGGTAAGTACTTAACTCTAAATGGTTTGGAGCTAAGGCTCGAGACTACTGACTTCATCTGATTGACTTGAAGCACGGCAAACCTACCACTGCGTGCGGGTTTGTAGCCCTTATTAATGAATGCTTGACGAACACAATCTATTGCTACCGCCAAATTCAATTCTTTGTGATGCTCAAGCCAATTCACCGAAAGATAGCCCTCTTGAAGTCTTAGTTGAAATGCACATGCGAGTGGTAGCCCGTCAGCCCGAACACATGGAGGTTTGCAATATCTTGCAACATGGTCTTTTTCGTCTATCTCAGTTTTGGGCATTGCCATTAGGATTGACTAGAAAAGAACGAACCACCTGCAAAGCGCGATCTGCGGGACCTCTACCTTGGTTGTCCTCTGATTCGCCTCGACCGTTCACTGTAGATGTAGCGGCATATACTATTTTTCCATCAGGCAGGAAGTTCATCAGTGCAGCCACGTTACTCAGATGCCACTCTGCCCTGCAGCAATCCTTCGGGATCTACTCCAATATCAGGGTCCGGAAGTAAGACGTCGTCCCTTACAAAGAACAAGGCTAAATTTTGGAGTGACATAAAATTCATGATTGGATCATCAGGATCATCGCTGACTTTAATGATTCTATACAGATAAGTGAGACGGTTTGCAATTTTATGGTATCCTGCGACATTCAGAGCATTAATGATTTCCTCGTGAACAGTTGCAGCTCGAATCCTGGCTATGGGATCGGTTTTTTTTCGATTCGCAACAATTGGCGAATTAGGTAATGGCGCAAAGCTATTTGAATCTAACCAATACTTGCGCACAAGAGTAACATCGCTAGTTCCATCCTGATCGCTGCTTGCGGAAGTATCTAGGATATCCGAACGAGTAAATGTAAAGTCATTCCCAGCCCACCGAGCGATTGCGGGGCCTGAATAACGGTTGAGAATCTCTTCCAGTTGAGATGCATCTATATCTAGCGTGACCCTTTTGCGTGATTCATCGGGGATGTGTCGCGCGGCTTGACGTGTTTTTGTACAGCTCGTCTCACACAATTCATGAATCACTGATGCTCCCGCATCTGGTGCTTCGATGAGGTTTTCCAGATACTCAACAGACGAGAGATTTAAACTGTGCATATCACCTTCAATCAAATTCAAGTCAAACGTGATTAGGTCCTTGTAATCAATAGGACCGTTTAAGGCAGCTATGAGTGCTTTTTACGCCATCCGTTTGTTGAAGATTGATTCGGTCAATTCGCGGACACATACTGCCTCGATTGTTGTGTGTGTACATTGAGGGTTCGCTCATGTTCGGATCTTCCTTCGAAACTAAGACGGCAGTCTGTACTATTAATAGAAGATGCGCACGCACTTGAACGGAATATACACGCTGAGATGCCCAGTTACATTGCCGAGCCAAATGGATGTTGGCCAGCCATGTCGGGAGGGGTAGGTGGATCATCTTCGCCTGCCGCTTTTTCAGAGTGATCCTGGCTGTTTGATGCACGATTGACATTCGAAATCAGATTCTGCCAGTAGGCAGGAATCACTGGCGTTCGAAAATGACGACTTGCAATTAGGCCCAGTACAGGAAAATTGTGTTTTATACAGGAGATCTGAACAAATGATGTTTGTTCTGCCAGCCTGCTTCGCATAGTATCACGTAACGCATCAATCTCTTCTGGAAGAACGATAGACGTACACATCCTTCCTGTCTCGTGTCCTGCATTTTCTTTATATAGTACCGATTCCGTCTCGCTATCTGGATACCACAACTGGAGATTGACTTTTCCACATCTAAAGTTTACTATTTTTCTGAAAGCTTCATATTCGTTGTGTTCGCCGATAATCCCAAACCATTCGGCTATAGTTGGAAGAAGCGTTGACAGACTCATGAGTTGTTCTTTCGGCGTTTTCTGATCAAATTTCATGCTGAGGAGATCTTCATAGCTATCCGGGTCAACTGGAAAATATTCCCCTGATTCATATGCCCAGATAACACGAAGATACAAATCCCTCATCCAGGCTAAGGCTACGTCAGTGTACTTTGTCATAAACAGAAGCAGCAGGCCAAGTGCTATTTCGATTGCATGACTGTCGTACCGTGGTGTAGTGGCTGCGGGATTATTTTCTATAAGCTCTATAAGCGTATCAGCAACCACGAATGTAGTCTCTTCGTGTCCGCTCAGTTCCGTTGCCTTTGAGAGAAAGGCATGATTGATCCCCAACGTGCTCAGGAAACCAGCAACTTCAAAAACGCGGAGCGGATATTCAATTTCATCTGCCAGAGAAGACGTGTTTGCCAAGCCGTCTTTGACGAGACATAGCGGACGGATTCGTTTGGCATAGACCAAAGCGATTGCAAGATACTGCTCGTACAACCGGGAGTATACCTGTAGTGCAGACTTATGGGCCAGGAGCTCATGTTGTTTCAAGAATTCCCAAGCCCGTGGCAAAGAATGTTCCGCACACAGTAATGCTGGACGGGTATTATCCACATCTAGAGCCCACTTGATCACTACTCCCAAGCAAAGATTAGCTAGTCGTAGTGCCTTCAAGGATTTAATATTGGATGAATTCTTCGGTAAGCCGCTCTCGAATAATATCTGTTCCAATAGTTTATAGAAGAAAATAGGCTCTTGTTCGTTCTGGTCAAGTAGGGCAAGGGCTTTTCGCATCAAACTTTGGTTCTCCTGGGGAAACAGATATTCGTCCAAGAAATGTTCCTCGACTAGAAGCGCGAGCTTGTCGCCTGTCCATAGGGCATACTCTAGTTGTTCAGGACTGCTATGAATATGGGTATATCCTTTCCAGTTGGCATCAACCGTCTGTTTCAATATGCCCCCGCAGCACAGGACAATCTTCTTCGGCAGATCTTCATGGGAAGGGTCTACTTGATTTTTAAGATATACTTCCCTGATCTCATCAAGAGACTGATGCACAGCGTTTGTGTCTCCATTCCACGCTTTCCGAGTGATATCTCCCGCCTTAATGGTGATCAGAAACAGCTTTTGCTTACCATCCTCTGGATCCTCGCCAATTGCTGCAATATCAACACCGTACTGACGCACACCAGGCTGTGGCTTGCTGATGGGCTCTATCTGCATATTGAGTAGCAGATCCGCAACCAGAACATCGAGTTCACCCGACTCACCCAGCTTGGCTAGATAGTCTCGGAGCAAGGTTTTCATGATTTCTCCGCGTCCCTTTCGTTACCGGCTTCATCGTGGTGATTTGTTGGAGGGCTCTTCGATTCGATTGGAAGCCCATCCACGGCCATTCTCCTCCATTTTATTCGTTTGACTATGTGGCCTAGCGGGTCTATTAGGAGTTCTCTGGGGATTGCAATATCAGTACGAAAGGTTTTCATGGGAGCGGATGACGCCGCATTCCCATCTTTCGACGAAAATGATGATCGCCCGTATTTGACAGGAACCCTAGGTATTAGACTGAAGAATCCTGATTTATTGAATGCACTTTCCCGATATGAATCTATCTGCTTTTGGATTTTGACCTGGAATTGATGATCACGGCTATCAGGTGGCATGAGTTCTTTCAGATTAGGTCTCTCCTTTAGCGGTGCAGAGTAAGAGCCAAAGAGGTCCAATGCATCTGTGACGACTTGGCGAACATATTCTGAAATGTCTTGGTCCTGAGTTAAATCCTTCAGGTACTTACCTTCTAGACCTGGCATATTGTAGAGGACTACCTGGTCAAGGGCGTTGACTATCAATTCACGTACACGTTCACTCACAATCTCTCGTGAAAGCATCGAAATCAATAGAGACGCCATTGCTTTGTAATCTTCCACATAGCCTGTGAGGGCACATATGATTCGCTGCACATCCCCCTCATCAAGCGAATTCAATTCTGAAAAATCCAATTGAATAGTACGTAGTGGTCGGTGGTGTTTTTCACGGACGAAGTGTCCCACTAAATCTGCTGCCGCTGAGTGGAGGCGTGGATCTTTGGAGGAAAACCACCGGGTAATTGTGGCTTCAAATACTGAATTATGTTTATCAACAAGACAAAAAACCGTATCCTTATAAAGATCTGGTAGCCTGTCGTTTTCTCCCTCTGTTCCATACAGCCTGCTTGTGACCACGTTTTCCAGATGTTCCGCAACACGCTTTGGATTGTGGTTAATCATTCTATATGTTGTAGAATCAAGTTCTTGCAGAATACCTGCATAGCGAGCTGGAATACTTGATAAACAGTCTAGGGTATCCCACAACAAATCAATATCTCCTAAATCAGCCACACGCCTGCTTAAAGTTTGAGCAACAACCGACTGAACATCTGGATTTTTGTGCGAAGCTAGGCGCAAGAAACTCTTCTGAACTCTTTGCAGTAGGCTGCCTTGGGGTAAAGCCACCAAGAGTTCTCCGCAAGCTTGGGTAATTGTAGGCAATAGATTCGTCTCGTTGGTTTCGCATAGTTCCTCAAGACGATCAATTGTTGCTATGAGTTCTTTCTCATTAGATGGAAGTTCGTAATTGAACCAAGCGAGTGCGATACAGCCAATTCTTTGAAGAAGTTTGAGATTTGCCTTCGTAAGCTCGAAAGCCTTCCCATGGGCTATACCTGGGTCAAATTTCCAGAGAGACTTGAGACAATTGGCAGCAAATTCAACTGTTCTTTGTTCTGGCCGCTGCAAAAAGGTTTCCAGCAAGTCTTCCGCTTTTTTCTGAGACTGTTCGGCCAGTCGCTCTATGGCTCCCTGAATTTTTCCCCGGGGCAACCAATGCTCTGTCGCAGCTAACACTGGTCCTAAATAATTGGCGAGGTCAGCGGATGTATAGCCCAATTCTGGGAGTGCATCACAGAAATTGAAGTAGATCGAACTTAAGGGAACATTGGGTTCGTTCGCCCTCACCTCTAAACGTGCGGCTTTCTCCAATCGAGCTAACACGCTTCTGCCGCAGTCATTCTCAAGTGATAAGAACAGCTCGGTGGTAGCCGATCTTGGCAATTCAAGTTTACGGAAAAGAAGATAGGTTCGGAGTAGTTCTTGAGCAGTTTGATCAAGATCTTCCCAAACATCGGATACACTTTTAGCGCAGTAACGAGAGATCCAAGTGGCAAATAGCTCAGGATTTGCAAACGCAATCTGATCTTCCTGTATCATAACGAGCCCAGCATTCACAATACTTGCGAATTCGGCAGCCTGCCCCTTTGATAATTGAGCTGGGTGCGCTCTGGCGCGAGCTACCATCTCTGCTACACGAAAAAGTTTTTGTCTTTCGTTGATTTCGATCATACTGAGAAAGCATTTACAACAATGCCGAAAGGGCAGTGAAACTATTGGGGTACGGTTACAGTCAGGATTAAAGTATAAAGCCGAACGCGCTATAAGCGTCTCTGTTCAGAACAAGTGGAATAAACCAAGACAAGTGACGAAATGTAGGGGAGTCGGTTATTTTCAAAAAATCCAAACAACCTTTTCCGCAGTTGGTCAGTCTTCTGCGACCAAATGTTCTCTGAAGAACGCAACGGTTCGTTCCCAGGCCAGCTTGGCCCCCTGTGGGTCGAACCGGGGTGTAGTGTCGTTGTGGAAGCCGTGCTGAAGACCCTCGTACATGTAGGCGGTAAATTCTTTCTCATGGGCCTTCAAAGCGGCCTCGTAGGCAGGCCATCCAGCGTTGACTCGTGCATCCTGTTCCGCAAAATGGAGCAGGATGGGGGCCTGGATCTGGGGGACGAGTTCTGCATCCGGCTGCCCACCATAGAATGGCACGGCAGCTCCGAGTTCTGGAAGACGCGTAGCCATCATGTTCGAAATCCAGCCGCCAAAACAGAATCCTACGACTCCAACATTGCCAGTACAGCTATCGTGCGTACGCAGATACTCATAGCCCGCGATAAAGTCTTCCAGCATCTCGTTACGGTCACGCTGACGCTGTAGTTCGCGTCCTTCGTCATCAGTGCCGGGATAGCCGCCAAGTGGGGTCAGTGCATCTGGCGCAAGCCCGACAAATCCAGCGAGTGCTACGCGCCGGCATACATCTTCAATGTGGGGGTTGAGTCCGCGGTTTTCGTGAACGACAACAACACCAGGCAACGGCTCAGTAGCACCTTCTGGGATGCACAATAGCCCTCGCATAGTGCCTGCTCCGTTAGGGCTGTCGTAGGTCACATACTCTTCGGTCAACCGCGGATCTCCGCTGCGAACCTGTTGCGCCGAAGTGTATTTCGGCGACAGAAAGTCGAGCATCGCAGCAGCTGTCATAGAGCCAATTGCATATTTTGAGGCTTTGTCTAAAAACTGCCGACGCGAAATCTGGCTGTGGACATAGCGGTCGAATAGATCAAAAACTTCGCGCGGGAGAACTTCTTTGTTGATATGCTTCATGGTAGGCTCACTTTTTTCCTGTCAGGCAACCTTTGATGCCACGAATCGTTCCCCGCTGATCTAATCTGTCCAATATTCTGCATGCGGTGGGCAATACTCCTAATTAATTTTTTGTTTGTTTTCCCTGTGGTGGCTCAGGAGCTGAACCAGGAGCAAATACTGGCTAACTTAAAATTCCGTATTCCCAATTTGGAGAATGCCGAAGTTGTATTGGGAGATATAGAAGGCAGCCCTTACGCGAATCTCAAACAGGGATCATTCACTATAAATGGTCAACAAACTTTCAAATTTCTGCTCTCAGAAGATCCGCTACATCTGATCCTTCTGGCTACCGATCCTATTGATGTTAGCCTGTCAAAAGAAGAAATCGCGGACCTGCTCACTGAACAGGAAAGGCAGGAGCAGCAGGTTGCTGCCGAGCTCTACGATGCGTTGAATCGGTTCTCAGAAGGTAAGCCGAGCAGGGGGCCCGCAGATGCTCCGATCACCGTACATGAATTCAGTGATTTTCAGTGTCCCTATTGTGCGCGGGCAAGTGTGGTTGTTGAAGAGCTACTCAATAAGTATCCCGACGAGATTCGCTTTGTTTACTTGCATTTTCCGCTGGGCATTCATGACTGGGCGAAGCCGGCGGCGGTGGCAGCGGAGTGTGCTGCCAGACAGAGTGAATCTGCTTTTTGGCTTTTGCATGATAATTTTTTCGAGTTCCAGGGGAGCATTTCGATGGAATCTATGCTTGATGATGTTCGTTCCTGGCTGCAGAATTCGGGAATTGATCTTGATGCCTGGGAGATTTGTGCTACGGATGAATCATCCGCGGCTAACCAGGGAGCAACCCTTCAGGTAGATATTGCTAGTTCTACGGCGGAGCGTTTTGGTCTCACAGGGACGCCGGGGTTTTATGTCAACGGTCATCTCTTAAGTGGATCGCAGCCACTGGAGGTTTTTGAAGATTTGATTGCCTCAATTAAGGCGGAGATGTAGGCGAACATCTATGAGAACGCCAGCAATCTCAAGACAAGTTACTGCGGGGATTACCGGCTGCTAATCTGGAATCTCACCGCCCCATAGCTCGGGACGCTGAGGGGCGCAATCAGGATAAATCAAATTCCAAGCCCGCCGGTAACCTCCAAGGTATGCCCGGTGATATATCCCGCAAGTGGGGAAGCCATAAGGATTATACCATTGGCGGCTTCTTCTGGTGTACCCGGCCGCCCCATAGGTATGGTTGAGAAGGCGGCTTTTCTCACATTCTCGGGGATACCCAGTGATACTTGTTCACCGTCAACTGTAAATGTGTGTCCTTCATCCGCGGGACGTGTCAGACGCGTATCAATAAACCCGAATGCGACGGCATTGCATCGAATACCGAAGGCACCCCATTCTCGCGCAATCGTTTTGGTCATCCCAATAACGCCCATTTTTGCCGTGGCGTAATTGATCTGCCCGATGTTTCCGTGCAGACCGGACGTCGAAGAAACGTTAACAATGCATCGGTGTGGATGGGACTGACTGGCGGCAATTTCAGCTTTTGCAAGAGGACGCCATTCCCTGGCAAGCGCACGAACCAGTCGAAAGGGAGCCAGGGTATGCACATCTTGAATACGGCGCCATTGTTTGTCGGTCATCTTGTGCAGCATACCGTCCCAGGTGAAACCAGCGTTGTTCACCAGCACATTAAGTTGACCGCACTGGTCCATAACCTCTCTGATAAGCAACTCGGGCAAGGCGGGATCAGTCACATCGCCAGGCATGCTCCAGGCAATATTCCCGGCTTCCTGAATTGAACGAACAGCCGCTGTACATGCATCTGCATCCAGGTCATTTATAACGACCTGAGCACCCATTTCTGCAAACTGCTGAGCCGCGGCATATCCAATCCCCTTTGCACCTCCTGTAATTAATACGATCTGGTCTTTAAACATGAAACTCTTTTATTGCGTCCGTCAGAATGACATGGTATAAAAATTTTGTAACAATCAAGTCCAAGCTCTCGTAAGAGCAATCAGTACTATGCACGGCCTGGAGGTGCAGTTTGCTGGTCCGCCATTCACACAACCAATTGTTGCCCATGAAAAGATACTTTTCTGCTGCCCTCCTAAGTGCTATGTTATACTTCGTGTCTGTCACCCAGGCCCAGACACTGGATAATAACCCTGTCTCCCAACAAACGGTTGCCTCCGATAAATTTAATCCCAATATCAAACCCTCTTTATTGCTCACAAAGGCATCAGGGAGTATTGAGGTTGATGGAAGTCTGGACGATGATGCTTGGAGGGATGCCGCACGAGCGCGGAATTTTTCCGAGGTTTTTCCAGGGGACCAAACTCGCCCTCCTGTAGAAGTGAGTGGTATGATGACCTATGACGATGATAACCTCTATGTGGGAATCATTGTTAAAGATGATCCAAGACTGATTCGGGCTAATCTCAGTGATCGTGATGAGATATGGCAGGACGACTATGCCGGGATTGTGCTTGATCCCAATCGCGATGGTCAAGGCGTGTACTTCATAGCATCGAACCCCTTGGGCATACAAGCAGATACCTACATTACGCCGAACAATGAAGATGACGGATTTAGCCTGCTTTTTCGCTCGGATGCCCAGATAACGGAAGATGGCTATCAGGTAGAGTTAGCCATTCCGTTCAAAAGCCTGCGATTCCCGAATGTGGATGTCCAGTCTTGGGGAGCAACATTCTGGGTTACACATCCAAGAGAAAGCAGAAGCCAGTATTCCTGGGCGGGGATCAACAGGGATGATCCATGCATGAGTTGCCAACTGGGGGAGATCAATGGCATCCGTGGAGTAACATCCGGCCGCAACCTGGAGGTCCTCCCATCATTGACCGGCGGAGGCGCAGGGGCTCTCCGTGATGCAGCAGCACCTGCTTCGGGATTCAAGAATGAACGCGTAACCCTTGAACCGTCACTGAACGTCAAGTACGGCATAACCTCCGAGTTAACTGCAGATGTAGCAGTGAATCCCGACTTCAGCCAAATCGAATCTGATCAGGCACAAATTGATGTGAACTCTACCTTTGCGCTTTTCTTTGATGAACGTCGCCCATTCTTTCAGGAAGGATCAGGTCTCTTCAATACTGAGATTCAAACCGTCTACACCCGCTCCATCAACGACCCGATAGGTGCGGCAAAAATGACAGGGCGTTTTGGCACAGTTGACGTGGCCTACATCGGTGCACGGGATAATAATTCTCCTCTTTTGCTTCCCTTTGAGGAAGAAAGCAGACTGCTTGAAGGCGGACGCAGCGTGTCCAATATCCTGCGGGTAAAGAAGAACTATGGGAACGATTCGTTTATTGGTGCAATTTTGACTGATCGAAGATTAGATGAAGGTGGATCCGGATCAACCGTCAGTATTGACGGGTCTGCAAGATTTCTGCAGAAGTATATGTTTGGTGCCCAATTAGTGTACAGCAACAATTCTGAACCTACGAATGGAGAATTGAACGAAGGTTTGGAAGACATCACGTTTGGTTCCAAGGGATACACCGCGGCCTTGGATGGCGAAACCTTTAGCGGGTATGCTGCAAAACTTGAACTTGACAGACAAGTACGTTACTGGGGGTTTGAGATAGGGTATGAAGCCATAAGCCCGACGTTTCGTGCAGACAATGGCTTTGTACGCCAGAACAATGATCAGACAGCTTACATGTGGCAGGGGGTCACGATTTATCCTGAAAAAGTGATGCCTTTCATAGACCGCATACGGCCGAACTTGGTAATCGGGAGCAGCTGGAATTTCGATGGCCTCCAAAAAAGTTTCTTCTTCCGTCCGGCAGTTTATTTTCAGCTCAAGCGTCAGACCAATGTTCAGCTTAACTGGTGGTACAGGCAGGAGCATTTTGCAGGACAGCAATTCGACGGGATGACAGCGGTCAATCTGTCAGTTAACAGCAATTTCAGCAAGCGTGTAAATCTGGGAGTAGAAACTCGCATAGGCGAGTCCATTGCCCGGTTCCTCAGTGATCCAGAGGTCGGCAACAGCCTTGATGTCAGTGCATGGGGGGTATTTCGTCCAACCCAACGGATGTCTGTTCAGCCGCAGTTTTCCTATTCACGTCTTTCTGAAAAAGGGACGGGGGAGGAGTATTTCAGCGGATACATTGCCCGCATGCGCTTGAAGTATCAGTTTAGCCGTTACTTCTTCCTGCGTACAATTGTACAGTACAACGATTTCTCCAAATCTTTGGAGGTTGACCCACTACTCACATACAAGATCAATGCATTTACTGTCCTACACGTAGGTTCGACCCATGATCTTGACCAGTTCACGCGTACGGAGGGGGTGGCAAAATACTTCCGTCAGAGTAATCGACAGGTATTTTTCAAGGTCCAGTACCTCTTCAGAAAATAGCTTCCCATCGTTAATTAGCTTGCTTCGTCGTAAATTGTGTGTCACATTTGGAATTATGACACATGAAGCGACTTACCGATCGAAGAACATTCATCAAAACCGCTTCGGCCGGTGTAGCCGGGGCCACTCTTTTGGGAGCTGCTCGTGGGGTGGCTGCGCCATCGAACCGCCTAGTTGCTGCCGTTATGGGAGTTAACAGCCGGGGTGGGGTACTTGCTACCTCGTTCGCGCGTGCGGAAGGCTGCGAGGTTGGGGTTATCTGTGATGTGGATGAGCGTGCCATCTCCCGGTCAATCAAAGAAGTTTCAGAGGTTGGAACGGGCAGGGTGCCAGCAGGGGTTGTTGATGTTCGTGAAGCTCTGGACAACCCCGACATAGATATTCTTGTGATCGCAACTCCAGATCATTGGCATGCCCCTGCTGCAATCATGGCCCTGCAGGCCGGTAAACACGTTTATGTGGAAAAGCCGTGTAGCTATAATCCACAGGAAGGGGAGTTGCTGGTTCAGGCACAGGCCTATTACAATCGCGTGGTACAGATGGGCAATCAACAGCGTGCCTCTATGGAGTCCGCACAAGTAATTGATGCCATTAATGAGGGTATAATAGGACGCCCGTATTACGGACGAGCCTGGTATGCCAATACCCGCGGTCCCATAGGTCGAGGCCAACCTGCGCCCGTACCCGATTGGTTGAATTATGACTTGTGGCAGGGACCAGCTCCTCGTGTGCCTTACTTGGATAATCGAATCCACTACAACTGGCACTGGTTCTGGCATTGGGGGACCGGTGAGATTTGTAACAACGGAACCCACGAAATTGATATGTGCCGTTGGGCGCTTGGCGTTGATTATCCTACCAGGGTAACATCGGCCGGTGGCAGGTACCGTTACGACGATGACTGGGAGTTCTATGACACGCAGATTGCATCCTTTGAATTTGAAGATAACAAGACCATCACTTGGGATGGCCGCAGCTGTAATGGCCGCGTTGTTGAGGGGCGGGGACGCGGTGCGTCAATTCACGGTGATCACGGAACCGTTGTTATCGACCGAAATGGCTACATAGTTTATGACCAGGATAATCGAGAGATATGGAGACGTTCACGGGCTACCGGAGAGGCAACCTTGGATATTCGAGGTGGGGGAGGTCTAACAGATCGGCATATTAGAAATATGCTGCGGGTGATTAGGGATGACGTTCCACAGAACTCGCCCATTGATGAAGGGCATAAGAGTACACTACTTTGTCATCTTGGTAACATTGCCCAAGAAACCGGACGAACATTGCACTGTGATCCAAGCAATGGACATATACTCGGGGACGATGACGCGATGAAAATGTGGGGGCGTGATTATGAGCCGGGCTGGGAAGTCAAGGTATAATCAAATACATATGAACCGGCGTGATTTTATTCGAACCGGAAGTACTGCTGCCGCCGGGGGGCTGCTTGTGCGACCCGGAGAACGAGAGCGCCAGCGCATGAAGGTTGCGCTTGTCGGGACAGGGATACGTGGTAGCACTATGTGGGGACGCTCTCTGGTTCGCGATTATGCGAATGAGGTCGAGTTTATAGGTCTGTGCGATATTAATCCCGGACGTTTGGAGTATGTCAAGGAGTATATGGGGGTTGACTGCCCAACCTATACAGACTTTGACGATATGATGCGAGCTGCCATGATGCGGGGTGCCAAGCCCGATACCGTGATCGTGACAACGGTTGACTCCACGCACCACGAGTACATCATTCGTGCTCTGGAATACGGTTGTAATGTGGTTACAGAAAAACCGATGACCACGGATGCAGAAAAATGTCAGGCTATTCTGGATGCGCAGGCCCGTACTCGCAAGGCAGTAACTGTCACATTCAACTACAGATACTCGCCACACCGACAGCGTATGAAGGAGCTACTCATGGCGGGTCGTATCGGAACAGTTAGATCGGTTGATTTTCATTGGTATCTGGATGTGTATCACGGAGCGAGCTATTTTCGCCGCTGGCACGGCAAGGAGCGCTACGGAGGCACGCTCTTCGTTCACAAGGCAACCCATCATTTTGATCTCCTGAATTGGTGGCTGGAATCTGAACCCGAAGAAGTGTTTGCGTATGGCGAGTTGGAGTATTATGGGCATAACAACCCATTCCGACACACGAATTGTCGCGGCTGCCCACACGCCGATCAATGCAATCACTATTGGGACATTACCACGGACTCACGTTCTATGGATCTCTACGTTGCACACGAGCATCACGATGGCTACCTTCGGGATGGATGTGTATGGAGTGAGGAGATAGACATATATGACAAAATGTCCGCACAAATTCAATATGCCAACGGTGTTCAAGTGAGCTATTCATGCACGACCTATTCGCCGTATGAGGGCTATCGGATCGCCTTTAACGGAACCCGTGGCAGGATGGAAGCCTGGGTAAAGGAACGTCAGCCATGGCGCAGGGAGCCGTATGATGAAATCCGTGTAACGGACAATTTTGGCGAGACCGAACTGATCCAGGTTCCTCACGGTGGTGGCGGACATGGAGGAGGAGATAGAAGGTTGAAAGATCGAATCTTCAAGGATCCCACCATGCCTGATCCATATCGTCAGGCGGCGGGGGCCCGGGATGGCGCCATGTCAATCTTGGTCGGGATTGCAGCACGAGAAAGCGTCAAAACGGGTGAGCCTATCAGGGTCGCGTCGCTAACCTCCCTCAAACCCAGGACGATACGCCCTTGATCTCAATTACATGCCGATTATGCGTTTTGTTCAAATCAACCTAATTCTGCTCATAGTCCTTTTTGCCAGCTCATGTGCGTCCTCCGGCGAATTGGCTTCAACTGAACCCACGAACCCTCTTCTTGGGAATTGGGGGTACGCCATTGATACTCCAGACGGCATCTTCACGGGCGGACTGCACATAAATGAGGGCGAGTCAGGCCTGAGCATAGGCTTGACAGAGGAAGGTCAGCCGGAAGGCGACGGGCAGCTGATGGCTGACGAAATCACATTCGATGAGGAAGCACAGACACTTTCTTTTTCCTTTATTCACGATGATTATGGAAAAATGGTAGTCAATATGGTGCTCGGTGAGGAAGGTATGGCTGGCACCTTGAGAGTAACCCAATTTGGTGTAGATGTGCCGATTACCGCAATGCGCGCAGAGGAGTAGCTCTCAGACATGTATGGGTATATAGGTAAGCAGGTCCGTGTCTATCTCTACACGCGCGGAGGGGAAATGATGGGACCGATTTCCGGTCGAGTGGCAGATGTGGCTGCTGATGTTGAAGTTCGTCCTGGAATGAAAAAGGATCTAGCATTCGTTATAGACATCAAAGTGCCAGAAGGAGAGGTCCCATATAGGCATGTCTACGAGGAAAGAAATGAAGGATGGTTTGCCATTCAGGATATGGAGATCATAGAAGAAGAGGAGGCTGTACCCGGTTGGTTTAAGAATTGAATACACATGCGTGTCTATCTCGTCATCATTACTTTGACAGTAATAGTTTCCTGTCAAGTTCCTGAACAGCCGAGGCCAATGATAGAACGCACATCCTTTGGCATGCTACCAGAGGGGGAAGAGGTCGAACGTTTCCAATTACGAAATACTGTAGGAGTTGAAGCTTCAATAATCACGTATGGGGCAACATTGACCGCTCTGAGCGTGCCTGATCGGGACGGCCTTATGGAAGATGTCGTATTGGGGCACGAAACGCCGCCTGGTTATCTTGAAGCCAATCCGTATTTCGGTTCTATTGTAGGCAGATACGCCAATCGTATTGCCGGAGGGGCTTTTAGTCTGGACGGAGAATCCTATGCCTTGGCTCGCAACAATGGTCCGAACCATCTGCACGGGGGCGTCAAGGGGTTTGACAAGGTAAACTGGGAAGTGGCAGAGGTAATTGAAGACACGAATCAGGTGGGTTTATCCCTGAACTATGTCAGCGCCGATGGGGAGGAAGGGTATCCGGGTATGCTCACCGTTCGTGTTACCTATCTGCTTACGGAGGATAGCCGGCTTATAGTTGACTACGAGGCAATAACCGATAAAGCTACACCTGTTAACCTGACACAGCATGCCTACTTTAATTTAGCGGGTGAAGGTTCAATAGAGGGGCATCACTTGACATTAGCCGCGAGTCACTACACTCCAGTTGATTCAACTCTGATTCCAATCGGCGAAATTCTTCCTGTGGAAGGAACAGCGTTTGATTTTCGATCGGGAAAAAGGATTGGTGAGCACATAGACCATAATGATCAACAACTCCTGTATGGTGGAGGGTATGATCACAATTTTGTACTTGATCGTATGTCAGGAGACCTATTGCCGGCGGCGACGGTATTGGAGCCGCAGAGCGGTCGAATCCTCGAGGTCCATACTACTAAGCCGGGGATTCAGTTTTATTCGGGTAATTTCCTGGACGGGAGCATTTCGGGTAAGGGTGGGGTGCAGTATGGAAGAAGATCAGGTTTTTGCCTGGAGACGCAATATTACCCAGATTCACCGAATCAGCCAAACTTTCCGTCTACCATTCTGCGATCTGGGAAGGTATATCAAACACAGACGGTGTTCGTATTCCGAACGGAGGAATAATTGACTGGCGTTCCCTTTACCTCGGAGGATTCCGGAAACAAACGACCCACTAACGAAGGAGAAGTCCGAGTATCACAGTAACGCCTGACTGAAATCAGCAATCAGGTCGTCCTCGTGCTCAATCCCTACTGAAATACGTAACAGAGAATCCCGTATTCCTGCGATCTCTCGCTCCTCTGGTGTGAGTCCCGCGTGAGAACTGATTGCCGGCCGTGTCATGAGCGACTCAACGCCTCCGAGGCTCGGCGCGTAGAGAGGCAAACGGAGGCGGGCGATCAAGTCTATGACAGAGTCCAGTTCCCCTTTAAGTTCAATGCTCACCATTCCACCAAAGCCATTTAAGAGGCGGGCGGCTCGCCCGTGCTGCGGGTGGGACGGAAGCCCGGGATAGTATACACGTGCAACCTTATCGTGGTTTTCGAGGAATTTGGCCAGAGCAAGTGCGTTAGAGTTGTGCTGTCTCATTCGCAGTGCAAGCGTCTGAATGCCCCGGTGTAGTAAAAAGCAGGCATGAGGGTCTAGGGCACCCCCAAGATGCTTAAGTGTCTGGCGCGCTTTAAATATCAGTTCCTCGCTGCCAACGATTACCCCGGCGACGATATCACAATGACCATTAAGGTATTTAGTAGCACTGTGAAGAGACAGGTCAAATCCGGCTGCGGTAGCTTTATAATTGACCGGCGAAGCAAATGTATTGTCAATCAGCGATATAAGGCTGTTGGCCTGGGCGAATTTAACTATGCCCTCCAGATCGCAGACGTGGAGCAGGGGGTTCGTAATAGATTCGACATAAATGGCACGCGTATTTGGCTGGAGAAGTGATTGCCATGTATCCGGTGCATCTGCATCAAAGAACGAAACAGTTATTCCAAGGTCGGCCATCAGCGTGCACACGAATCCATGCGTACCACCATAGAGGCTGTTCTGTGCAAGCAAATGTTCGCCTGGTTTGAGTACGGATAGGATTGCTCCGGTGATGGCTGTCATGCCACTTCCGGTGACCAGGGCTTCCTCTCCACCCTCCAGTATCGCAAGTTTGCGATTTAGCACTACCTGGTTAGGTGTGTTATTGTAGCGGATATATCGTAAGGGGCTATCATCATGCTCAAACATGGCAGTCTGAAAAATCGGCATGCGTACAGCCCCGTCCACGCGATCCGCTTCCCCCGCATGAATGAGTTGTGTGTCAATAGCGTGGTTCATTAATTATTATTGTTTGTTTGGTGAGTAGCCCCCAGAGAAAAGATATTGCGAAACAATAACGATCAGGGCATACGAAGTGTACCGGTAATTACCGTAACCGCTTCGCCTCCAACTTGGACCGCAGAGATATCGCTACGCGCCCCCAATACTCTAACACGAGCTTGCCCCGGACGCCGCATCCAGGCTCCCTGTGATGCAAGAAAATCGGGTACATCAATGAGACCATGATGCCACAGGTATGCTCCCATTCCTCCCGTGGCACTTCCGGTAAATGGATCTTCAAACACGTCTGGTGGACCGGCAAAATGGCGGGCGAACGTCCCTGAATCTATTTGGGCAAACAAGTGTGCACTGAAAAATAAAAACTCGCGACGCAGCTTTGTGAGTGCACCCACGTCGACCTGAATTTTTCTCAGGCAATCCAATTCTCGCACGGGTACCATAAGCTGCGGCGTTCCGGTGCTGACTACTTGCACGGGCATTCCGGTTACGAGATCCTTGGTTGATAGCCCGAAGACCGACACAGCTTGGTCGTCGGGTACTATAGAGAGGAATTTTGGCTTGAGCTGTGTCATTACGATCTCGCGGGGTTTTCCCTCGGCCGATAAGACATCCACAGACACGATCCCGGCTTTAAGCTCGAGGGAGATTCTAGTCTGTCGCCCTGTGAGCATTATGCGATTGACTTCTATCAATGCGTGAATACATGCGATCGTGGGATGACCGGCTAGCGGAATCTCTTCGGCTGGTGTAAAATATCGGGCCCGTACGTCAGCTTTATCTGAGTGCAGGATGAAGGCGGTCTCCGAAAGATTCTGTTCCCGTGCGATCGCCTGCATTTGATCGCCGGTTAATGCATCTGCGTCAAGTACAACTGCACAGGGGTTGCCATGGAGCGGCTCACTCGCAAACGCATCTACTTGAAGGAAGGGGAAGGATGCCATTTGTTAGGAGCTACCAGAACCATGAAATGCTGACCGGAAGCACAATATTTGCAAAGTTGGAGATAATGGCTTTAATTACTATTCGCAGTCACACGAGACCATGAACCGTAAGCAGCGCAAAAATATCGTAATCGCACTCGCTATCCTTGTGGGGATTACCGTGGTCCTGGCAATCGTAACCCAGTTGAGCAGTTAATTGGCCTGGCCTTACGCTTGCTGGTAGCCGGGGCTATGCGAGTTCGGAAAAGAACACGTCAAAGTCATCCTCATCTTCCTCCTCCTTCTCCAGGAACGGATAGATATCCTGTAAGAGTTCCTGCAGCTTCGTACGTCCACGATTGATCCGGCTCTTCACCGTACCCATTGGCAGACCGGTGATAATGGCAATTTCCTCGTAGCTGAGCTGCTGAATATCTCGCAGGATCACGACCTCGCGGAAGTGATCAGGTAGTGCAAGAAGCCCCATCTGGATGTGTTGATCCTGGATGGCACTTTCGGCATGCTTGTCAGGCGCGAAGGTTTCATCGGGGAGGGGCATTTCAAACTCCTCACCGTCCCGGTTGAACGACTGGATGGAGTCCATCCGACGCCTGCTGCGCTTACGGTACTCTGTTTTTGCCAGGTTGCCAGCAATGGTATACAGCCAAGTTGAAAACCTGGCAATCCTTTTGTACGAGTGCCGGTTGCGGTATACACGAAGGAAGGTTTCCTGGATTAGGTCCTCACAGGCTTTCTTATCTCCGGTAAACCGGTACAGGAAGTTGACCAGGGGACCAGTCCAGCGTTCCCAGAGGATATTATATGCCTCGACTACGCCAGCCTGGAAATGCTCCATCAGGTCCTCATCGGACATCTCCTGTAGCGCGTCAAAGCGGCTCAGGGCCGAACGTCGCCTAACGTCCTTTCGAATAATGCGTGCTATGTTTCTCACTTTTCTCTTTTCTATTTTTTAACGGGACCAACCTCGGCCCTCGTTACGTATTATATATACACCTGGTTACACCCTATGGCATAACGAACTCGGGTTTCACAAAATTGCCTTAACTGCATAAGGCAAGGAACCGTTGTACAACCATAGAGTAATTCAGCAAATGTTCGTCAGTTTGTTGTACGGTGGAGCATGTAACAACCTGATGTTATAGTCACCGGCTCCAGTACAGCCGAGAAGTTTACGACATATTTTTTACAAAGTCAAGTACTTGTGCATTGATTATTACGAACTTGATTTTGTCCAGGCAGCCGGATGATCTTTTTGAGAGATAGCAGTCTCTCGTTTTCATTTATGTGGCTTTCGTGGAGTTGCCAGTAGAGCGGTCTAATGGGGGTGCTCATCTCCATTGAATCGACCACAGAACCGTTCCAGTGGTCTATACGCGACTTCGACATTTCCCTTCCGTCGTGTCTGACTTTTTGACCTGATCT
>JAPPGC010000091.1 GCA_028875125.1 Bacteroidota bacterium
AATCCGATCTTGATGGAACTCAAAATCCTGTCAAGTTTTCCTTATAATTCCCAAACAGAAGGGTCCTGGCACTCAGGTTGCGCAACCGGGCAGAGATTTCACTGAAAGCCGTTTTAGCCTCCACCTTAGGCATATCAAACGAGAAGCAGAAAAGGGTTGTCCAGGAGTCACCAGCCTCTTGGGGATCAGCGGGATAGGGACGCACATAGTTCTCAATGCGAAAATGCTCGTCCCCAGAATGAACCTCGGGAGAGGATGTGTAGGCATAAACCGACTTAAATCCAATTCCATATTTTCCGATCTGGTTTAGGTCCTCAGCCTTTGTGCCCTCCCCGACCCCACAAACACCCCTGACATCAAGAAGGTTAAAGGGACGGCCATCATGCTTGACTTCAAGTAATTCTTCGGAAAGCTCAAACAGAATTCTGGTCGCTCCAGCGTCTTCAGCGTTCTGTAATAGCTCGAAAATAAAATGCGTCCGGTCCGTATATAGACGCCATAGCAAAGATAGGTGGTCGGTTCCCTCACCGTATTTCCGGATATTGTCCTCTCTGATTTGGTTGTAGTCACTCGGCATTGGTCGAACCCTCATTGACTTGAATGACACCATAAGCTACGGGCCAGGCGATAACTTCAGCTCTCTCCATCGCTATATCCAACTCCTGAGTACGTCGCGCGTAGTCGGCCTCCGCGGCGGCTATCTGCGAACGTCGCATTTTCTGGATTTTTTCATTTGTTGCCTGATCGAGCTGTTCTTCCAAGAGAGCAAGTCGTGCTCTGTGGCTTTTTGCAAGACTTTCCCTCCGGTACTCCGCCAACTCCCGGGTTCTACGCTGGTGTTGCGTACGCGCCTCAGCCCACATCTTATGATGCTGAGCATCCAGGCCGCTCCATGTGTCCGGATCTGTAGTACCAACTCTTTCCATTGGTACACTTTCTGCTCTTTTAAGAAGACTGGAGATGTTTTTGGTTACAACAACATTCGAAGAAACCGGCTGCAGAACCAAGTCCTCTCTAACTCCATGGAACTGCCACTGATAAACCGCGAATTCATAGCTTCCCTTGGGGACATCATTGCTTTTGGACCGCAAAACCGTTATGATCCGCTTGTTCTTATCAAAGGTCGCAGCCGCGTGTTTTACAAGAGGATGAACGGGTGTTATGAAGGCCGCGTCGGGATGTCGGGAAGCGCACTCGGGATCGAACGTGATAAGGAGATGCGGGTCACCCCCTTTGAGCCAGTTTTCCCATTCGCGATAAACAGCCGTGTTCTGACGTGGAATCCCGTGGAAATCTCGCAACAAATTGCTTCTGGCTTCTTGGGAAAGACGTAGCGTTTTAAGCGCTTTTTCACCGAGTATGAATTCCTGGCTCCTGCCGCAAGTACGCTGAAGGTAAATCGTGATAAGCCTCCGAATTGATATAGGGGACAGCCAATAGCTTGATGCTTGCTCGATTTCCCTCCTCATCTGATCTTGGGGCAGACGGATGCCGAACAGTTCGAGTTGTTCCTGTTCAAGTTCGTCCTGTTCCTGTATCAGCCTGATTTTGTTGTCCGCCAGTTGTTGAAGTTGCTCTCCACGATCCGTTTCGCTCAAGGAGAAATTTTCCGCGATGCCGCGAATCTCCTTGGTGATCTCCCCGAGTATCTCCTCGCTGCCACCAAGGGCGCTGTTAAACACACCAATCCGCACCAAGCACCGTTCGTATATTTCCGCATCGACGGTGCCAGGCGTGATCAAATTAAAAATGGCGACACTCTCGCTTTTCTGTCCATTCCGATCTATGCGACCAATCCTCTGTTCCACTCGCATGGGGTTCCATGGCAGGTCGTAATTGACGATGCAATCACAGAACTGGTCGTCCAATCCTTCGCAGCCAATCTCCGAAAAAAGTAAAATGTCGAGACCATCGTCCTGATTTGGCGGCAATTCAAAGCGATTCCGAAGCTCGACTCGATCCTCGTCAGGTGTTCCGCCGTGAATCAGTCCAACCCTTAATCCATCAGCCTTGAGATGCTCATAGAGATAGTGAAGCGTGTGACGGAAGCTGCTGAAAAGCATCACCTTGTTATTGGGTAGCTTTTGCTTGTCCCGGATGATATTGCGGAGAGCGACTAGCTTCGGATCGTAAGGATCGAGGTCACGAGCCTTTCCAAGGATTGACTGGATACGTGATTCAATACTATCAACAGTGTCGCTATTTGGGACATACTTGGTGTTGTCCGCTTCGTCCCATGACAATTCATCAAGACGGCGGTTCAGTATTTCCTCGAGGAAGGGGACAAGTCCAAAAAGACAACTAGTCGCCTGCCTACGAATGGTTGTCATCATGAACGTGACATTGACATCCCCGTGAAGCCTACCGAATATCTCTGCCTGTACCTGAAGCAACTCGTCATGTAGATCTTTCTGATCAGACGTAAATTCAACAACAACGGTTTCGGGCTTACGCACGGTAAACTCTCCAATATCGCGGCGGCGCGTTCGGTTGATTATCCCTGAAAACGTATGTAAAGCCTCAAGATCAGTTATCAATTGCACGCGATCTACCGAGCCGATCTTGCCATCAACCAGCCGTGCATTTATTTGATTGAACTCTGGATTGTGCCGGAGAATTGATCGTCCCCAAGGTGTTCTAGCCGCGTTGTCCAGGGCCTCCTTGGCTTGGATAGCCCATCCCGGCTCCTGAGCACGGGCCAAGGCCACAGCTTGATTAATGAACGGATTTGGCTCTGACATGTGCTCAAAGCTCTCCTGATCAAGAATCAGGTCGGGGCGGAGGGTGTTCAGCAAGACGAATAGGTCATGATTGTCGAGTTGGATGGGAGTCGCGGTCAGAAAGATCACGGCTTCCGCATGGTCACAGAAAAACCGCACCGCCTTGTGACTGAAAGTATCACGGTTCCGTATATGGTGAGCTTCGTCCACGATGACTAAATCAAACCGAGGGGGCGGGTCCAAGTCCAGCAGGCCTTTTTTGCGTTTTCGCCTGCCGTCCGAACCATATAAGAGCTCTTCATTGAACAGGGAATATGGGATGATAATACGTCGGTGCTGCTCCGGCCAAATCCCTTCCAAATCTATTTCGTTGATGCAGTACCTCATTGTCGGCCCATCCAGATGAACAAAACGCTCCTCAAACCGCTTCATCTCAATTTGCCACTTGCGTTCGGTAACAAGCGGTCGGGGACAAATGATTAAAATAGATCGTATGTCGCGCCTGGCCTGTAGCTCTCGGAGAATCAAACCAGCCTCAATGGTCTTGCCGACGCCAACACCGTCAGCAACCAGTAATCGAGGCCGATCTGATCGGATAAATCTCAAGACAGGGCGGACTTGATATGGGATAAAATCTATACGCGCGGCATTCAAAGAATAAAGCGTTGGAAGTCCTGGATATCGAATCTGCAAAGCGGTGAGGTATGCATGGAATTCATCGCAGGGCAAGAGCCGCGATTTTTCCTCCGGTTGGTCGTCCACTTTTAGCTGTGATGCATAGTAGGTATGCGTTTCGCCGTTCATGAATACTAGGAATCGGTTCTCCGGTTTTCCTAGTATTGAGGAAACAACTGCCCCCCGCGTGTCTGGATTTGATTTGAGATGAACGATCTGACCGGGCGAAAACTCGGTATCAGACCCCAGTGCCTCCGGAATAGGACTTTCCACAACGGCATCACCTTGATCAGGGCTCAGGTGGTCCTTGGAAAGCAAGGACGCCTTAGTCTCACGCACTTCGTCAAGCAGGATTTCATTAGCCTCAATGACAACAGCGAAGCGCTGCAGCGTATCCAGGTCCCGGTATACATCGTCCGCGGGGAAGCCTTCACTGCCCGCATGCGCCCATCTGTTTCGAACTGTCTGCATTTCCTTAACGAAGTGGCGTGCCTCTGACGTCAGATTCAGTTTTGTTGATATCTGATACCAGTTCTGATCAAGGACACGAAGCAGCGCGGCGAGATCCAAAGATGCCAAAGAATTGATATCACGTTCTTTGACCCGGCGCCGTTGCTGAAATGAAAGGATGTTGACGACAGCCTCGTCCCACCAATTGTCAAAAAGGCCTGGCAGTACCTTTTCCAGAAAACGCGCAAGGTTCCTCGACGCTTCACCTAAAAGGTGAGCCATGGACGTCTGCATGTTGCCTGTTTCCGACCGGTACACCATTTCCTACTGCTACTATTCCTGTCTTTTATCATTCAATTGACTACCCGGTACACTGGCACTGATGCCAACTTCTGAACTGGACATATCTTCAAGTTCGAGTAAGTCATGGCTTCGTCGTGAAATCCCAATGTCGTTTTCGATGAGCAGTAGAACCAGTTGTTCACCGCTCATCAGCCCGACGGGAATGGCATCCGGTCTGACAGATTCCTTACGTGCGCCTGCACTGAAATCACTGGTTGTAATGATGAGACCCTGCTCGTGAGTGCCGAGGCTCCCTCGGACCTGTTGGACAACGGGAGCTTGCACGTTGTGCTTCCATTTCTTTACCAGAATGGCCATTCTGGTCCGAATGACATCGCCGACAACCAAGGTTCCACGAACATCAATGCCGCCATCTTTACTGCGACTGGTAACGTCGATTTCCTGGAAACCCATTTTTGCCAAGAGGATCGCAATCAAATCCTCAAAGGCATCCCACTCCATTTCAAGCAAACGTTTATGTAGTGCTTGGCGCACCTTGTTGTTAAGCTGTTCAATTTCAAATGCGAGTCCCTGACCCATCCATTTTGAAAGACCAACATACCCCTTACCATGCTGAACGAATCGAGGTTGTTTCCCACGGCGGTTTAGGCGTTTAATTTCCGTCAAAATCTGCGCGTACATCGACGCTTCTGGCGTCTTTCCCTCGGTCAACAACCATCTCGCTTCCAATGCTCTGGTGGTAATGGCACGGTAGTGCATAGGCTGCTTTTTGCCGAACTTCTCGAGGACTTTTTCAGCCGAGTCGGTAAAGGAATAGGCTTTTCCGTGGCCCTTGACGGTTGATGCAGATGTTGTTTTTGTTTGTGCCCCCACCTTCGACTTATCAACTACCTTAAATGTCCTAAGACCAAACGTTTTTGGTGCATGAAGGATGAAGGGAGACGCTTTGCCGTTTTTCTTAAGATCGGTGTAGAGCTTGGCACCAACCGTCGCAGCAGGGGTCTTGCCGGAAGTATGCCAGAGGTTTTTCGAGAGAATGCGCTCAGTAATCTCCTCGACGCGAAGTGGTTTACCTGCTTCTCGAAGGACCGTAATCACAGCATCCAGAATGCTCATTCTTTCCATTTCTCAGCAGCTAATGGCAACTCGTTAAGTTCCGCCCTAGATTCGCGCCATGATGGGTAATGATCAGAAAGAATCGAGATGAATCTATCGCTGTGTGTTGGTTCTATAAGATGGGCCATCTCATGAACCACAACGTATTCGACCAAGTCCTTGGGCTTTTTGACCAGCTCCGTGTTCAATCTGATGTGCCCCGCATTGTAGTTACAGCTTCCCCACTTGGTCTTCATGCGCTGGAGAAAGTAGGCTACGACGTAAACGCCTAATTTCGGCTCCCATTTGGCGATTAGCGGAGGAATAAATTCATGCAACAGCGTTTTATGCCATTCATGGATGATGCTCGCTCTTTTGGCTTGGTCGCTGCCAGGCCGAACGCTCATGGTTATACGCTTGTGATCAAGAGCGACACAAGGCTTTGAATCCTGCTCAATTACCGTCATCAAGTATCGACGCCCCCACAGGTAGTGGCTTTCTCTCTCCACGAACTCACGCGGCGTTTCCCGTGCCTGCTTCCGAAGCTTCTCTTGTTGCTCGCGAATCCAGTTAATCTTCGAAATGGCATAGGCACGAGCGACTTCTAGACGCGTCTCTTTCGGGGCGGACATGGTAACCCGGCCGTCGGGCGGATGAACAGAAAGATGCACGTTCTTGATCTCTTTCTGCGTCACCGTGATCGATATGTCGCCAAGTTCGATTACTTTTCTCATGCGTAGCCCGATTGATTCTTGATGATCTCAAACAGCGCTACGGTTGCCTTCCGGTCGCGATTCATCAAGGGGAACAGGGCGTTTAGCACCTGCTTTTCTCGCGTGTCGTCTCCCTTCCACCCCGCCGGTGCCTTTTCGCGCATTGCGCGGTCGATGTCCAACGCGAGGTTAGCCTTCATGGCCTCGTCGGTGGGACATTGGAACGTGTCTGTTGGAATGCTCGCGAGATTATTAAACAACCGGACTGCTTCAGGGTGACCGTTCAACACTGTGGGATGAGTTCCCTTCGTTGCCTTTCCAGCCATGCGGCGCACAAGTGCTTCGGCCTGCTGCAGGAAGTCTTCATACGACTCCGTAATGTTCCGCTTCAGTTCGATGAGGTCGTCCAAAAGCATTGACATTTCTGCGTAGAATCTCGGATCGGTGAGCTGTTCGCGGACAATTGTCTTGCGGACGTTGTTGATGATTCCCTCTGCCACCGCGTTGTTCGAGAGTTTGCCCTTCTCGTTGAGCTTTTTAGCAATTGCGTCATGGATGCCCGTGTCGATTATCAACTCAACCAGGGAATATTTGTCAACCGATCCCAACGGATCGGCTAGGTCAGCCTGGATGTAGGTATTGACGAGGTGCCGCATGTCCGCTTCGTACGGTTTGATGTCCAGCTCCTCACCGGAGTGCTTTTTGATTGCGGCGCGGGTATCGCTGAAAAACTCGAATTCGTTGTTGAGCGCCGCGATTTCGGCATTAGTATAACCAGCGTCCGGTAGGTTCTGCGATATGGCAGCAAAGGCCCTTACGTAAGGTCGCCACAGCCTTATACAACGAAATACGCAGGACCTCGGTCTCACTGAGGGCATTTGGATCGCTGGCGTCGCCGCAAAAGTAGTTGAGATACTGTTCCATCTCCTTTGGCTGAGCCACAGGTTCACACAGATACTTCAATGCCTCGCGGGCGGCATTGAGCCTCTTCTTGCCCTCTTCGAGCCAGTTCTTCACAACAGCATTGCCATCTTCGCCGTAGTCATCAATGTCCAACTTTTCCGAACTGTAGACGGCGATGGCTTCCTGCACGTCGTAGAACAATTCCTTGAAGTCCACGATGTGACCGTAGTCTTTGTCGTCTCCATCGAGCCGGTTTGTCCGACAGATCGCCTGAAACAGGTTGTGGTCGTGCAGCCTGTTATCAAGGTAGATGTACGTGCAGGACGGGGCATCGAACCCGGTCAGGAGCTTGCTGACCACGATCAGCAGCTTACAGTTGGCCGGTTCCTCAATGAACCGGCGTTTCATCTCGTCTTCATAGTTCTTGGTCGTCTGGCCATCGGATAGCACATGCTGCACGTACGTATCGAATTTATACCGCTCGTCGCTGTTGGCGGGCTCACGCGAAATGGTATTATGGTTCGGTTCATATGAGGTGACGACGCCGCAATACTGACCAAATGGCGTATTCTGAAATAGCCTGAAGAAGTGGCACGCGTCGTAGATTGACGCCGCAATCAGGATAGCTGTGCCAAGATCATTATTGAGACGCGGCTTGAGGTAGAAGTCTTCAATAATACTGGCGATGATGCGTTGTTTGCGTTCACCCGCACTCATCAACTTTTCCATCGTTGCCCATCGCTTGCGAAGCACCGCCTTCTGGAAGTTGTTCAGGTTCTGCGTCTTCTTGTTGAACCAGGCATTGATGGCCTGCGGCGAGGTCAGCCGCTGGGGGACGTCACGCGCTTCGTACTTGAGGTCCAGCACTACTTTGTCCGCCACGGCCTCGTGGAACTTGTAGGTGTGGATGTATCTGCCGAAAACTTTGCGTGTGGTCGTCTTGTCCTCGCGGAGCAGCGGTGTGCCAGTGAAGCCGATGAAGATGGCATCCCCCATCCATCGCTTCATTTGCCGGTTCATGTCGCCGCTTTGGGTGCGGTGGCACTCATCCACGAACACGTAGAAGCGCCCTTGAATCGGAGGCGGATCGCCTATGAAGTCTGCCGTGTCGAATTTGTGTATCAATGCACACAGCAAGCGAGGCGTGGTCGCGCCCAGTTTCTCGACGAATTGCGCCCTAGAGGTGATGCGCGGCGAGGGGGCATCTTCGCCGATAACCCCGGCGTTACGCATGACGCCCACGATCTGCTTATCCAATTCGTCACGGTCGGTAACCACCAGGACGCGAGCGTCGGAGTCGTATTCAATCACCCACTTAGCCAGCAGCACCATTACGATGCTCTTACCGCTGCCCTGAGTGTGCCAGATCACGCCACCCTCACGTTCGCCGATTCGTTCCTGCGCGGCCTTGAGGCCGAAGTACTGGTGCGGCCGAGGTACCTTCTTCTGGCCCGCATCGAAGATGATGAAGTTCCGCATCAGATCGAGTAAACGATTCTTGCGGCACATCTGCGCCAGCGGCCTGTCCAGAAGCGTTCCCGGCTCCATCGCCGTGCCGCTGTCTTCGTCCTTCCACTGGACAAAGAACTTCTCCGGCGTGCCGGTGGTACCGTAGCGCAGTCCCTGCGAGTCATTGCCCGCGAAGACCAATTGCACAGCGGGAAAGAAGTTCTTATTGAATATCTCTTCCTGATTCGTTATGATCTGGCGTACCCCGTCTGCAACTTCCACCGAACTGCGCTTCAACTCAATCACAGCTACTGCGATACCGTTGATATAGAGCACCAAGTCCGGTCTGCGCTGGTAGCCACTCTTGAGGGTAACCTCTTCGGCTAGAGCAAAGTCGTTGTCCTCCGGGTGCTCCCAATCGATCAAATGCACGTCCTCGTGCTTCCGTCCGTCGGCGACCTTCACCTTCACCGAGTATCGTAGCAGGTTGTAGGTGCGTAAGTTGGCTTGGTAGAGTGTCATGCCGGTTGTATCGGCGGCGGCTTTCAGCTTCTGCAACGCGGCTGAGATGTGTGCGTCCGTGTAGTCACGCTCTCGGAGGTTAGCTCGTAGCAGTTCCTCCTCAATAGGTTGGTTATCCTCACGTTGATGCCAGTCGCCGAGATAGCGATACCCCAGCCAGTCGGGGCGAGTCTTGTCGGTGAACATGGCTACCACGCGTTTCTGGGTCAGCCGTTCGGTTCGGGCTCTATCAGGCATGGGGATCTCTCGGAATTTCTGTCCCCAGTAAGGCGTCACTCTGTTTAATTGCTGCAGCTATATTTGCATCCGAGAATGCAGTGCGATCCAACTTCGCCTTCCACTCCAGATGGCTGGCGATCACATCCTTCACGGCAGCGACAGTCACGCTCCTTCCGGATGCTCGCAGTTCCAATACCACCATGTCCACGGTGGTCAGCACCTCCAAGTCGTCGTTCCTCTTGTAGCGGAACTGCTCCAGCCACTGGATTACTTCAGGGCCGTACCACTTCTCGAAGTAGCCCTCGGCCTCGGCGATATTATCTGCGGCAATGTACCCGCTGTGTCCTTTCGGGCCTTTGTGCTGCGTGATGTAGCCGTTCTTCTTGGCGATCTTTTCTGGACCACCGTACTTGGTTTGTGGGTTGTAGGGGCCCGCCGCCTTTTTGAGATAGCCATCGGTCTCACTTTCCACATGGCGGTGTAACAGATAAGAAAGCTTCGTGTACCGCTTGCGGCCTAGGGGATAATTCTCCCTTCCGAAGTGCTTGACCAGCGTGGCTATCACGACAGCCTCGTTGATCGCCCAGTTGTGTCCTATGGCGTTGCCCGACGCGGCATCGGTCTGCTCGTCTGACGGCTGAAAATCAACCAGCCTCGTCTTGCCGGTCAGCAGTTCCTGCATCATCGCTTGCTTGAGGTCGGCAATTTTGGCGCGACGCTGCTCTAGGGCTGCAATCTCAGCGTCCATATCGGATAATACAGAAACGATTGATACTTGTTCGTCATAAGTAGGAACAAAAAACTCAATGTTTTGATAATCCGAGATGTAGAAGCGTTTGTGAGCAACCAACGGGAAATGAACTATTTTCATACGCTCGTATAGATACCTGAGACTAATTCGGTCATGTTTGGCATACAGGAGCTTTATTGCTGACGACTTCACCTTGAAAGGAAATGTTACGTATTTACAGTCCGTAGTGAAGTCGTCGAAAACAATGACTGGAATATCAGAACAGACACCAAATTCTTCGTCCGTATAATGTAAAACAAATGACTTGTTGGCTGTTAATACGGGGATTTCTCCATACTTTACATCCTCAGTTGATTGTACTATGTAGTTATCTGGTCGCTTATAAGTAAGTAAATCTCTGAGCTTCTGCGTCCTCCATTCCCCGGTAAATCCACGCAAGCGCACTCTACCGGTGAGAAGTTGCTGCATGGAGGCCAGCTTGAATTCTCGCTTCTTGGCGATTAGCCGATACAGACCCTCCAGCAACTCATCCGCGTCACTCAACGCCATAGCGATGGCGATTTGTTCCTCTGTTTTTCGTGGCGTTGCTATACATATTGAGCGAACCTGACCAAAGTTCAGTCCTTGGCGGTTGCCGCCGGTCTGAAAGCTATCGATCTGCCTCTGTCCGTGAGATGAAACAAGAAAAGCGGAAAGGAAACCGGGCACAAGCTTGTTCTGGTTTGCTCGAATAATGCAAACATGTTGGTTAACGTTACCTCCTGCAACCCACTGATCTGCCGTTGCACTGCGGCCGATGGATGCTCCGGTTATATTGAGGAAGACATCGCCGAGGCATATCTCCGTCGCCGCAAAAGTCAAGTGTGTTTCGTCGTCTATGAAGACAACATCTTCAAGATCGAGATAGCCCCAGCCGACATTCTGACTTCGAATGAAGGGCCGGCCAGAATCTTTGTACACTCGACTTCCACCTTTTGGCGTAATCCCGCTGCCAACCTTTTCGGTCAACTGGCCAAGCTGTTTCAGATCCCAGTCTATAGGAATAGGACCGATATCGGTCTGTTTGTATCCCGACTTCAGTTTCACACTGCCCCCATGTTTGCCAGGTGTTCCTTCACACGGGTGGATAAGTCGGCCACGAGATCAGTGAGCTGCGGCAGCGGAGTCTCGTAGCGCTCTGCAAGCTGGCGGATACGGCCGGTGAGCGTCTGCGACACCCGGTTCAGTTCTTGCCGCACAGCGGTTGTAAGGGCGGGCAGCCACTTGTCGTCGACCACCAGCGTTTTGATCTCATTGACGCTGAGTGTAGGGTACTTGCCATAAGCAAACTGATCGAGGGCGGTCTCGGCCTCCTTGACTTTGCTTTTGAGGGCACTTTGCTCTTCAAGAAGCTCCAGATAGCATACGGTAACTTGCAGGTCCGCGAGTTTTTCGAGCAGCGGGTTGGAGTAAAGTCGCTCGCGATAATGCGTCTTGACTCTGGCCAACAGTTCGGCGGCCTCCTTCGCCTTGGACTTCTGCCGCTTATAGGCATCGAGATATTTCTTGAGCATCTTCCGCTCGATCTTGTCGTCCGTCAATGCCAGACGGTCCCTGATGGCTTTGAGCGTCAGGTTACCCCTCCTGTTCTTCAAGACCGAAATGTTGTGATGGTCGGTTAGCTCGCGAAGCTCGACCGCGTACTCTTGGGCCTCGTCAATCGAGGAATTATACCTGTCGCATGCCGCATTGTCATCCTCGTCCCACACGGCGATAAGCGCCTTGGTGTATGCCTCTTCGGCGTCACCCTTGGTGGATACGTCCTTCAGTGCGCCCTCGTCGCCGTCATGCTCTTCGGCTAGTTCCGTAAGGCTAGCCGAGACGTCGTCGAGTTCGGTCTGCAGGGCCTCGATTTCGCCCCGTTGCTTAGCGAAGTAGCGAGCGACGATGTAGCGCTTGGGAATCAGATCGCAGGCCCAGCCTTTTTCCCTCATCTCGCCTTTCTTCTTACCGCTCTTGACCTTCTCCAGTACACGGCGAGTTTCCGCCACCCAGCCGTCGGCGGCAATGAGATAGCAATCGTCCTGCATCGTCGCGACCCAATAGTCCATCAGGTGCTGATACATCCCATAGCAATCCAGCAGCGGCGCGGCCTTGAATGCAGCGAGCAGGTCTTCCGCTATGGTCGTGATCAGTTCCTTGGGCTGGCCATCCTGATCAAACCCCTTGAGTCGCTTCACATTCGCGGCTTGCCACTTGTCGAAGATGCCTGTGATGATGGCTTTGAACGCGGCAAACTCTTCATGGCCGCTGATCGTGGCCTTGATTTTCTTGATCTCGACACGAAGCTCGGAATAGTCTTTGTGCCCGTTGTTCTTGAATAGGGCTATCCTGAGTGATGGCATAACCGCCCAGTAGTGGTTAAGTCCTTCGCTCGGAGGAATCGCCTTTTTATCCCCATCGATATCACGATTTGGAATGCCGCCGTTCAGATGAGCGCGAATGTCCTGAATGTCTTCGGGTTCTGAACTGTCAATGTACCGCGGCAGATTCAGGTTGTAATTGTTCTTCGGATCGGCGACCTCCTCAATCGGCACGATGCGGGCATAGCGCGGCGTGTCCGTCTGACGATTGAATGTATCGACGATTCGGTGGATGTCCTGCTCGCGAAGGCGGTTCTTCGGGCCGTCCTTGATAAAGCCTTTGGAGGCATTAATCATGAAAATGCCCTTATGAGCGTTGACGTTCTTCTTGTCAAGCACGAGGATGCAGGCCGGGATAGGTATGCCGTAGAACAGATTGGCGGGCAGCCCGATGATGCCCTTGAGATACCCGGACCGCACCAGCTTCTTGCGGATTACGGCCTCGGCATTGCCTCGGAACAGAACGCCATGCGGCAGAATGCAGGCGGCTTTGCCGTTGCACTTCATTGAGCGGATGATATGCAGCAGGTAGGCGTAGTCACCCTTTTCACCAGGTGATCCCCAAACGAAGCGCTGATAGGGATCGGCGCTAGGTATGATGCCGTGGCTCCAGGTCTTGTCGGAGAACGGTGGATTGGCCACCACGTAGTCTTAGGTGCGGAGCTGCTCGCCGTCCTTGAACTTGGGGCTGGCGAGCGTATTGCCCTGCAAGATATTGGCTGTGGGGAAATCGTGCAGGATCATGTTCATGCGGGCAAGGCCTGCTGTTGTCTGGTCCTTTTCCTGCCCTTCAAGCGTAATGCGCTTGCCCGCCTGGGCGGCGACCTTGAGCAGCAACGACCCCGATCCGCAAGTCGGGTCGTAGACCGTGGTCGATGCAACAGTGGTCTCGGGCGAGATGCCGACGACCTGAGCTATAACTCGGCTGATCTCCGACGGCGTGTAGAACTGGCCCTTGCTCTTGCCGCTCTCGGTGGCGAAATGCCGCATCAGGTACTCGTAGGCGTCGCCGAGAATGTCGTCGTGGTCAGCCCGGTTTTTCGAAAAATTCAAATCTGGATTCTGGAAGATGTCGATTAGATTTGTCAGGCGATCCACCATTGCCTTGCCTTCTCCAAGCTTGTTCGGATCGTTGAAGTCGGGAAAGTCGCTGCGGGCCAAGCGCGAATTGTTGTCGATTAGCGGCTGGATGATCTGCTTGTTGATTTTGTCGCCAATGTCAGTTTGGCCCTTGAGTGTGACCAAATCAGTGAAGCTCGCACCCTCGGGGATGGTCACCGGTGGAGCAAAGTCATCCGAGTCGGCGTACTTGTCGGAGACGTACTTGATAAACAGCATGGACAGGACATAGTCCTTGTATTGGCTGGCGTCCATTCCTCCACGCAGTTCATCACAACTGGACCAGAGCGAGCTGTAAAGTTGAGACTTCTTCAGTGCCATTTATTGTTTCATTGACTCTTTGTTTTTACGAGTTGGCAACGTATTCTTGGAAGCCTATGGGATTGAGGTCCAATCCCCAAAAGATGATTGATATATTCAATCCGTGGAGCTACTGCTGAATGAATGATTGAACTAAGTTACTAAAACACGGCAAAGATGACAGTAAGATTTATCGCGAGACTATACCGTATCACAGTTGTTCATTCTCATTCTAACACGAAGCCCACTTGAAAGACGGAGGCTTCAGAATTCGAAAATAGCACAGCTACGATTGCGACCAACAACAACATCAGACACCACGGCTGCCTTGCATTTGCAGAATAGCAATTTAATGTATTTCGGCGTGCACGGCACGAACCTTGTGCGTGATTTAAATCCGACTGATTTTGGCATCTCGCGTAGGCCCCCGATTTTACATGCAAGCGTCCTGTGAGGCATGTACAGGGTCTTGGTTGGCGTTTTTTTCGTTGAGCGACTGGAAGATTCTCCTCGCAGCAATATATTGATGAGTGCCGTATAATCCGTGGTAAAATTGTGCGAAAAACAAAATCTGAGCACGAAATACCAAATCAAACTTATTCCTCATGCACCCACGCTTGCATCAGAGCAACGCAATGCCTGCAAGCATGATCCTCCTAGACCCTCAATACAGGCAGCAAATTCATATTTCAATATTCCTTCCTAATCCAACATGCCCTTGCCATGCGCACATTAATCACAATACTCGTTCCCGCAATTTGACAGAATATCGAATACAATATGCTTGGGTCAACGGGAGCTTCCTGAACGAGACCTCCAAAGGAACACCTTCGCTCCGTGAAGTATACCGTAGCCGACAACAAATTAGGTAGTATTTCCCCGTGAGTTTACTCTGGATCCTCCTGACGTTTATTCCGGCCCTGATGATTCTCGTGTTTGTGCACGAGTTAGGGCATTTCTGGGCAGCGCGTGCATTTGGCATGCGGGTCGACCGTTTTTCCATAGGATTCCCGCCGAACATCTTAAAAAAGCGCTTTGGCGAAACTGAATATGTCCTTGGCTTAACGCCACTTGGAGGTTATGTGAAGATTGCCGGCATGATTGATGAGAGTATGGACACGGATTTTAAGGACACGGCACCGCAGCCGGACGAATTCAGGTCCAAGCCGTTATGGCAGCGCATGATTGTGATCAGTGCCGGAGTGATCATGAATATGGTCCTTGCGGGTGTGATCTTTTTTGTCCTGACATGGAGTTTTGGTGCCAACCGCATAGCCCATACCGAGGATGGATCGGTGTTCGTAATGGACAGTTCAGTAGCAGCACTGGACATTGGCATTCAAACGGGGGATCGGCTATTGGCAATAGGGGGACATGAGTATGACCCAGGTGGAGATTTAATTCCACTTTCGGCGCTCCTGGTGGATGATCTCACGTTTGAAGTAGAACGCGAAGGACAACGAATAACCCTCGATGGCCCGGGAAACATCATGACCCGGGTTCAGGAACTGCAGGCGGGAGGACTTTTTGGTCTTGGTATATATACCTGGCCTAGCGCGCTTGGATCTGTTGCGGCAGGTATGCCGGCAGAAGCTGCAGGACTGCGGGTCGGAGATCAAATCACGGCGATTAACGGGAGCCCAATCCGTTATTGGCCGGAACTCACCGACCATATCCGCAATTCGGGCGGAGAGCCGCTTGAACTCACGTGGGTGCGCGACGATGGGCAGATCTCAGTGGAACATCAAGCTGCAGTGACGCCGGTAATGAATACCGTCAGCTGCGATTATGTACTCGGGATAGGAATAGGACAGACACTGGTTGAATTCGGACCTATGCATTCCGCCAGAATTGGAGTGTCTGATGTATGGAACAACACGCGAACAATCGCTGCCAGTTTATGGAGAATAGTTGCAGGCAAGGAGAGCGTCAGGGAGAACTTAGGTGGACCGGTTATGGTCGCAAATGTGATTGGACAGGCTGCAAGCAGTGGCCCCCGTCCGTTCTGGCATATTGTGGCAGTCCTATCAATAACGCTGGCCATTGTCAATATTTTACCGATCCCGGTACTGGATGGGGGGCATCTGGTTTTTCTGTTTTATGAACTATTCGCCCGCAAGGAACCTCCGATCAAGGTGCGCATGTTCCTGCAACAGGCGGGCATGGTCCTGCTGCTGATTTTGATGGCTTTTCTGATCACAAACGACGTTATCCGTGCGTTCAACTCCAGAGGGAATGCCGATGTCGTGGAGGCTCCGAAGACCTGTGAGGTTGTTGAGACTGAGGCCGGGTAAGAATAGAGTTATTCGGTTATAATTCACGTACTTAGCCGGACCGCGGCACGGGTTTTGCAATAACGGATAGCTTAAGTCCGTTTTTGGACTGTCCTCCCGAAACAAGATGCTCGATAGAGCAGTACCATGAGATTGCACCGTCCGACGCCATTCTTCTCCACAGTGCATCAAACCACTATGCGCATAGCTGTCTCGCTGCTGATACTTGTCCTGTGCGTGAGCACAGCGGTGGCGCAGGGTCAGTCAGAATCCTTGCAGAGGGGCAACGGCTCTTCTGGAGGTCCTGATGAATTTGAGATTTTGGGAATCTCGGTTGAGGGCGTGGAAACCGAGAATATGCGCAACTTTGCTCTCAGGAGCAGCGGACTGGCCGTAGGACAGAAGATTACGCTTCCCGGAGATCCTGCGATCTCGGACGCTATCCGCAGTATCTATAAGCTGCGGGTGTTTTCGGATGTGCGCATTGTTGAGGAGCGCAGGGCTGGAACCGGCATTTTTCTACTGATTCAGCTGACGGAAGAGCCGCAACTGGCAGAATTCACGTTCTCGGGAATCAAAAAAAAGCATCGCCGTAAGCTTGAAGATGAGGTGCCTCTTTTCAAAGGAACCCGTGTTCGTCCGGCAGACCTGGAGCGTTCGAAGCAGATCATCAAGGAGTATTTCGGAGAAAAGGGATATATGCTTGCCGAAGTGACGGTGAGCGAAACGCCCGGCCCTGAGAACACGGTGAACCTGGATTTTGAGATTGATATAGGTGAGAAGGTTAGGATTAGAGAAGTTATGGTTACCGGCAATAAGAATATCAGCGACCGAACAGTGCGCCGGAAGCTCAAAAAAACAAAGGCCAGGAAGGGGATCTTCTTTTGGCGTAAAGCGCGCTTTGATCGCATGCTTTACGAAGAAGACAAGGTTAACGTCGTCAATCATTTCAACTCGAAGGGATACTATGATGCCCGGGTAGTCCGGGACTCTGTCTGGCTTGACACCTCGGGTGAAAAGCCAGGTTTGGTGGTATCTCTGGAGGTCCAGGAGGGCCCCCAGTACCATATACGTAGTATTGAGTGGGACGGGAATACCGTCTATCCCGATGAAGTACTTTCGGGGGCTTTGGGTTTAGCACCTGGGGATGTTTATAATTCGGAGCGATTAGAGCAGAACCTGCATGGTAACAAGTCAAGTAGTGATGTTTCCAGTCTCTACATGAATCAGGGGTACATGCTTTTTCGTGTGCAGCCGGAAGTTCGTGTACTCGAGGGAGATTCGCTTGATCTGTACTATGACGTTTACGAGGGCGAAATTTTCAGTTTCGGGGAGATTTCAATCACTGGGAACGAAAAGACCAAGGAGCATGTCGTGCGTCGGGAGCTCTATACAATCCCCGGTCAGACCTATAGCCGGGAGATGGTGCAAGAAACGATCAGGCGGCTGTCTCAGCTGAATTATTTTGATCAGGAAAAGCTCGGAGCAGGTCCTTCGATCGACTTGGATCAGGAAGAAAAGGAGGTTAACCTGACGTACAACCTTGAGGAGATCGGCAGTGATCAGCTGGAGCTCAGTGGCACATACGGGAGATTTGGTGTGATTCTGATGCTGCGTTTCGGTTTCAACAACTTCAGTGCGCAGGACATCTTCAAGGGCAGGGCTTGGCGACCTTTGCCTTCGGGGGATGGTCAGCAGCTGTCGGTCAGTCTACAGACCAGTGGTCGACAGTACCAGAGCTATTCACTGGGGTTTACGGAGCCTTGGCTGAGGGGGCGGCCAACACCGGTGGGATTTCAGGTATCGCACTCCCGATTTACCAGCAACTTTGGTGGATACTACGGATATGGCTACTATGGATACGGTTCAGACTTTGACCGTGATAACAATACCGGCTTCACGAACACATCAGCGCGTGTTTTTTATGAGCAGCGGCTTCAGTGGCCGGATGACAAGTTCAGTGCAAGCACATCGCTGGGATATCAGTTTTATTTCAACAGAGACTATACTTACGCGCTTCCGTCTGGTCAAAGCCAGCAGGTTACGGTTCGCCAGGCACTTACACGGAGTTCGGTAGATCATCCGATCTTCCCCACGGCGGGATCCACATTCCTGCTCTCAGCAGAGTTGGCGTTGCCGATTTCAAATTTTATACAGTACCATAAGTGGAGATTCTCCACGAGTTGGAATATTCCTATTTTGCGGAAGTTAACTACGAGTTTTTCTGCGGACTTTGGTTATATCGGCTCGGTTACGGGGGGAGATGTCCTTTTTGAACGTTTTATCGTCGGTGGATCACCGTTTGATGTGCAAGGGTATCGGAATAATTTTGGGAAGGATATAATCTATATGCGTGGTTATCCATCCCGTGTGCTTGGTCCCCGGAGGAATGGTGAGGCTGTTGGTGGCCGCGTGTTGAACAAGTTCACTTCGGAGCTCAGGGTATTAGCGATCCAGACCCCACAGATTACGGCTGCACCGTATCTTTTCATGGATGCGGCGAATACTTGGGATCAGATAGAGAGCTACAATCCGAGGCAATTTTATCGCTCGGCAGGTGTAGGAGCACGTCTGTTTCTGCCGATACTGGGCATGCTCGAAGTCGCATACGGTTACAATTTTGACCGGTTCACACCTATCAGGGGTCAAGAGTCGGAGCATGATGGCTCCAACAAGTGGTTTTTCCAGTTTACGCTCGGACAAGGATTCAACTAGCATACCCGGATGAAAATAATGTTTGGCCTAGGGGTGGTCTTGATATGGATGAGCACCCCTGCATTGGCGCAGCACAAGATTGCCTATATTGATTCGGACAGGATTTACCAGAATTATCCGGAGTTTACCACCGCGCAGCAGTCCTTGGACCGACTTGCTCAGCAGTGGGAGCAGGACCTGGCTGAGCGGCAGGCAGACCTGGAAGAAAAGTTCAGGGAGTATCAGGCGCGTGAATTGCTCTATACATCGGAATCTCGTCAGGAAAGACAGAACGAGATCATTGCTGAGGAAGAAGAGATTGAACGAATGCGGATGCAGTATTTTGGACCAGAAGGCCAGCTATTTCATCAGCAAGAACAACTTCTGCGTCCCATTCAGGAAAGAGTATTGACGGTTATTCAGGAGATTGCCGAGAGTGAGGGATACGACTATGTGTTTGATCGCAACGGCGACTTTGTTTTTCTTTATGCCAACGAGAGTCTCGACATCACGGATCTAGTCCTTGAGGAGTTGGGCGTTGACATTACACGTATCATCGGGCAATAGCCTGTTGTAAATTATTCAATTCAATTATTCTCATGCGACTTTATTCGCTTAAACGCAGCGTAGGTTATCTCGCGGCTGTGTTAATACTTGGTTTTGTAGCCGCTGCTCAAGCGCAACAGCTGCCCCCATTGCGCATCGGATACACGGATCACGAGGTTCTAATATCCAATATGCCTCAAACCCGTACAATTCAAGAGGAACTGCAGGCCGAAGTGGAAAGCGGCCAGCGGATTCTTCAAAGCATGCAGGAGGACTATACGGGCAAGTTAGAGCGGTATCAGACACAGCGGAGTTTGTTATCAGAGGAAGCTCGGCAAAGGCGTGAAGAGGAGCTCCTATCGCTTCAGCAAGAGATCCAGGAAAAAGCGTCGGAGTTAGAACAGGAACTTGTCCAGCGCGAGATAGACTTGTTCAGTCCGATTTACGGGCTTGTGGATGAGGCGATCCGATCGGTTGCAACCGAGCGGGGGCTTGATTTGGTTTTGCGCACCCAGGCAGGACCGGCACAGCCTATTTTACTTTACGCAAACGAGGATCGGATCGTAGACATCACGTTGGATGTTGCGCGTGAGCTTGGAATTGATGTTGATGCCGCGATGCAGTCAGCCTCTGATAACTAGAGCACACGAACAAGGCAGCTTCTAGTACACAGGGCCACAGTTCGTTGGTGCCAATGGAAGGTGTAAGGCGAGTCACTACACAGACGCTTCGGCAGATGAAGACCGCCGGTACGCCGATTGCGATGCTGACGGCCTATGACTATACCATGGCCCGGATCCTGGATCGCGCGGGCATAGATGCCATCCTGGTAGGGGATTCTGCATCCAATGTTATTGCAGGGCACGAAACGACCCTGCCAATAACGCTGGAGCAGATGATTTATCATGCTCGGTGTGTAGTTCGGGGCGTGACCCGGGCGCTTGTGATTGTAGATCTACCTTTTGGCACCTACCAAGGTAACAGCAAGGAAGCCTTGGTCTCCTCCATTCGTGTTATGAAGGAAACGGGAGCACATGCGATCAAGTTGGAGGGAGGTACAGCTGTTCTTCCTGCAGTAGAGCGAATACTGCAGGCCGGTATTCCGGTCATGGGCCACTTAGGTCTTACTCCTCAGAGTATCTATAAATTTGGCACATATAAAGTGAGGGCCCAGGATAAAGACGAATCGGATCAGTTGAGGAAAGATGCACTGGAACTCGAGAGGGCTGGTTGCTTCGCGATCGTGCTCGAGAAGATCCCCATCCAGCTGTCTGCGGAGGTCTCTGAGTCACTTAAAATTCCAACGATTGGTATAGGTGCAGGTAATGTTTGTGATGGGCAGGTGCTGGTGATTAACGATGCGTTGGGGCTGACTACCGACTTTAATCCACGGTTTGTACGACATTATGCCAAATTGTCTGAACTAACTTCCCAAGCCGTTAAGGATTATGTTAAGGACGTAAGAACTCGTGATTTTCCAACAGCCGAAGAGAGCTACTGGGTAGATGGTAGATCTTGATAAGGGCGAAGGCAGAGACAGATTATTTCGCCGCCGCCCGCTGATACTGGTTACGAACGATGACGGTATTATGTCTCCCGGGATTCGAGAGCTTACGAGGGCTCTGGTCAAGCTAGGAGATGTTGTAGTCATTGCCCCAGCAGGTGAGCAAAGTGCAGTTGCGCACTCAATCACGCTGGATGATCCAATCCGGGCCAAGAGTTGGAGCTTCGGCGAGGATCTGGATCATGTGCGAGCATTAGCCATAGATGGCACACCTTGTGACTGTATTAAACTGGCATTACATCAGTTGCTTCATCGTTTACCGGACCTGGTCGTAAGCGGGATAAACAGGGGGTCAAATACAGCGATCAATGTCATATACTCCGGCACAATAAGTGCGGCGACCGAATCGTCGATATATGGCATTGATTCAATCGCTGTAAGTCTAGACTCGAAGGAACCAGACGCTGATTATCGTCCGGCTGCCAAGTACGCTGGTATGATAGCACAAAAGGTGCTCAGAAGTCATCTACCCAGGGGGGTTCTTCTCAGTGTAAATGTACCTATGATCCCAGAGGACGAAATCAAGGGGATCGTAGTAACTCGCCAGGCTAGATCCAGGTGGCAAGAGGGGTTTCTTGAGCGTATTGATCCAGCTAATAGGGCCTATTACTGGTATCGTGGAACGCTGAACATATTGGATGAGGGCGCAGATACGGATATTCACGTACTGGAGAATGGCTATGTTTCGATCACACCATTGCAGCATGACCGGACTGCTTACGGGTGTCTAGAAGTATTGAGCACTTGGAGCTGGAAGGATGGTCAACTAAGTAGCGATTAGCCAGCATTTAGTCGCACGCTGGGAGACATAATCGCCGAGATGGAGTCCGTTATTAGGATATGTGGAGGGCCGGCAGTTCTACGGTCTAGGGAGTAATTCTCAAGGCCAGTTCGATTCAAGATCGTTTTCGTTTGATCAAGTACCAGCATCTCAACAGGGGAATTCACTGGGTAGCAGGCTGGAAGTGAAAGCCGATAAAGAACCTACCCCCAGCCCCTTTGCACTCTTGAAAACGAGCAGATTCGGATGCCAAAATCCAGAAAAATTCTTCTAAGTTATTCAGGAGTTCAATCTCAAAGCCAGTTTTGCGTAGCAATTGCGTGAAGTGGTCAAACCCATATCTTAGCGCAAGTTCGACATTGTAGTGGATTTTTTTACTGAGATTCCCTATCCCCTAT
>JAPPGC010000098.1 GCA_028875125.1 Bacteroidota bacterium
CGCATCATGAACTCTCCCTTCCTTGGGATGGAGCGTCCTACTATACCAGGAATATAGGTACCCGAAATTAGTATGCAAAAATCTTTTTTGGTTTTCGGACTCTGGTGCCTCCTCGCGGTGCCCACAGCTGCGCAGTCGCACAGTGACACGTTGCGCGTTGATCTGAGGTCAGTACTTGAGCAGACCCTCTCAATGAGTCCCGATGTTCGTGCTGCCCGGTCAGAGTCTGCCTGGGCCAGTGCCAGGTACGACCTGGCGCGAAGCAGACGCATCTTACCGAACACAACGGTAACCAGTGCGGTGGCCGTAGTGCCGGGGATAGAGAATCCCAATAATGCACCGCTTGATCAACTCTACCTGGATCCAGCTGTACGTAATGACTACAGCAACCTTCGCCCCTATGCTCAAACAGAAGTGTCGTTCATTCAACCCGTCTATATCTGGGGAGCATTAGGAAGTACCATCAGGGCAGCTAGTGCGGGAGCGGATCTGGAAGAAGCACGCATGCAGGAGAAGGAAATCATGGCCTCCCTGCGGGCAGCCTCCCTCTATTATGAGGTTTTGCTTACTAATGAATTGTACCGTCTGACCGATCGGGCGGGCGACGTTGTGCGCATGGCTAAGCAGGAAATCAACCGCCTACTGGAAGAAGGAGATCCAGAAGTGGATGATGCCGATCGCTACCAGGTGCTCATTACCGAGCAGGAGTACGCTCGCCGTGTTGTGCAAGTGACCCAGGAACGTCAGACCGTGCACACTGCACTTCGCCGACAACTCCTGGCAGCGGATTCGGTCATTATTGTTCCGGTACGCGATGCGCTTGAACCACTGACCTTCATTTTGGAGAACCTGTTGACTTATCAGCAAGAAGCACGTATGTATCGCCCGGAAATTCTTCAGGCGCAGGCAGGCATGGCAGCCACAGATGCGTTGATTCGCGTGGCAAGGGCCGACTACTATCCTCAGGCCGTCTTCGGGCTTACATTAAGCGCCAGCGGGGCTTCCAACAGATACCGCCAACCCAACCCGTATATCAGCGATGGATTCAGAAGAACCAGCGCCCGCACAGGTTTTGGAGTGATTCAGAAATTGAACTTCCGCCAGACGCGGGCACGAGTCACACAGGCACAGGCACAACACGCGTCTGCTGAACATCTGGCTGTTGCCGCGGAGCAACTGGTTTTGGCAGAGGTTGAACAGGCATGGCGCCGAGTGATCACAGAAGAGGCAGCGCTCGCCGCAGTAGATAGTTCGCTGGCAATCAGCAAGGAATGGCTTCGCGTAGAGCAAATCAACTTTGACTTGGATTTGGGAGATACGGAGAATCTCGTTAAAGCAGTCCAGACCAACCTTGAGTCAGAAGCCCAGTACTATGAAACGATTCGCCGCTATAACATGGCCATCCTGGAACTCTTGGCGGCCGCCGGACTGCTGACGCGTGAATTGAACGCATTCACAGAATAACCGAACTTGATGAAGAAGGCCCTGCTAATTATCGCAACTGGCGTGTCACTGTGGATACCTTCGGTCACAGCCCAGGATGCAGAGAGTGAAGTGCGTACGCTGATCGTGCAGCGGGATCGAGATATAAAGGCAGCCGTTCGCGCGATGGAAAATGATCCCTCCCAGCGTGAAGTGGCACGATCACTAATCAATGATCGAATTGACTTTGAGGAGATGGGCAGACTCGCGCTCGGGCGTTACCATGAGGATTTATCGTTTGAGGAACGGTCGGATTTTATCGAAACCTTTGGCGGGATTGTGCGCGCGCAGTCGTTGGGAGACCTATCAGTTTATGAGGCTCCGGTCACGATCAAGGTGGTGACGGTCACAGGCGAAAAAGCATCGGTAAGCACAACCTCAAGGGTGCGTGAGGCTGACCTTGATGTGGTCTACCTACTGCACAGGAAAGATGGAGCCTGGTGGTTGTATGATATTATTATTGATGATGTAGGTACCGTTGAGGGATATTCAGTGTCTTTTCAGTCTTTTCTGCGCAAGCGGGGATTTGAGGCATTCATGCAGAGTTTGCGCAAGAGGCTTGCATCAGAGAAGGGCTGATCAGATAGGTCGAACGGTGTATCTTTACTGTCGACTTAGCGCCAAAAATTTTTGCTCCAGGAAGGATACGTTCTGCATACCTACGGAGAAGAGATCTATCTGCGGCATGCAGTTGCCGCAGTTGTTACGCTTCGACGATACGACAAAGTTCGCCCCGTAGCCCTCTACTGCCCAGCTTCACACGCTGAGGTCTGCTATCGTAATGGATTAACCGATCTATTTTCGACTATTGAATTGCTGCCGGATGAGAACTGCTCAATCAACGGATTCAAGCATCATCTGCATAAATTCAAGCCTTGGGAGCGAAGTCTGTACATAGATTGTGACATGGTCTGGTGCAGAAACCCGGATGCGCTCTGGGCACAGCTGTCAGTGTACCCCTTTACAGTTACGGGACTGGAGCGGGCAGACTTTTATTTTGGCGGCCCAAAGAATGCGGCAGTGATCCTGGAATTTTTGCGCGACCGGCGCCGCCGCACACTGAAACGTTTCGGGTTAACACATTTGCCGCGCGTGCAGGCCGGGATGATTTACGCTGCGGATCTTGAGGTGACAAAATCTGTTTGCGACGCGGCAGGGCATTTTCGGACGCGTGTGTCTGAGACACACTTCAGAACACGATTACTGGAAGGGCGATCCGAGGAATCCTGTGAATGGAGCCTCGCAATGGCAATGAGCCACCTGAGTCTGCCTGTGTACAACTGGTACCAAGGCGTAAACAGTCCGCAACTTGATTATATACCCGGCATGACCGAGCACACGCCAGACTTTGAAGATGTGGTTTGTGACTACTACACTGACCGTTTTGTGTACGAAATTCGGGGCCTCAAAAATGCGAGGGCTCGTAAGTTCTTTTTGTGGTTGGTGGGTGAACTGCTTCGTAGGCGGGATTACCAGAGGGTGACTCCATTTGCGCTGCATTTCAGTTGGCTTCACGCAAAGCAACCATTCCACGACTTTGCAGACCGTACGTGGGCCCAAGTTACCGATTCCTCTAGCTCCTGAAAATGAGGTGCCAGTAAAAAGTCAGGTAGTCTCCGGTATCCGGCAGCACAAGCAGAACCGCGAAAGTCACTGCAGCCAGGAAAGGCAGAATCAGGATCCCCAGGCTGCTCCCAAGGGCCTGTCCACGTCCATAAGCTGCGCAGTCCAAGGCGCTGCAGGCAATACAATATACTTTCACCGCCATCCAGGTCAGCACAAGGACCAGGGCTAGTTGTCCAAATCGATCGGGATTCAGGCTCGGAGCAATCATTACCATTGGTATCAATAGTGCCATAGGAATATAGGCCATGCCGCTGATGACAAAAACCTGCTCCATGGACGTCTTGATTGCTTTACGCGTACCCAGCGCCCCGAAGGTGGCAGACAACAGTTGGTACATCAGATAGGCAGCGACAGTGACGAGTATCAAGAGACTTGGACTGGAGGCCAAGTTCGCCACACGATCCTGCATGTATGGATTTAGTGGAGCTGCAATAGCCTCGGTTAGCCGGAGCTCTCCGAATGCCTTAATAAATATCAGTATTGTAGCAGCAGTGAGGAGTCCCTGTGCGACCACAAAAACAAAGGATGCGCCCCCCAGGAGTGCACACTCACGATACAGGGTCTCCCTGTACAATGCCCGGCTCAAAAAATATCGCCGCAGGATTTCGGCGAACCGTCTGAACCAGAAGCACAGAATGACGACAAGAAAACAGACGATCCAGGCCAAAATCAGGCTCCAAGCGGGCTTCTTGCGCGGATAGCTGCCCATGTCAAACGCAAAGATATCCTGGGTATTCGTGTAGATGCCCTGTAGAACACTGTACGCAGGGCGTTCCCCATCCGCTGCATCAATCAGTCCCCATTGGGGACCGGTCTCTGAAAGATCCTGCCACCTATAAACAAAGATTACTTCCGCAGTGCTTTCAAGCAATGGGGGCAAATGGTTTTCCAGGTAGCGTGCCTGGGATTCGGGGGAATATTTTCGACGTAAACCGAAAGATTCATCGTCGACTTTTTGCCCAATGCTTGCGAACCCAACGGGGGTTGTTCCCGCCCAGTTTTCTAGCACTGACGCCGGCGTATATCCTTTGCGTACATCCACCAAGACGAGATCAACATGTTCAGAACATTGATCCTGTTCCAGAAAAGCGGTGGTGTAGTACAGTACAAATCCAGAAGCCTCTTCGGCAAGCTGTTCAAAATATTCGCAGGAACGAGGAACGCTGGTATCGCTTTTAGTTGATACGCCAAAGTGCTGTGCAGACGGGTGCAGAAGGCTTACCAGTGTGGCTTGCCACACTAGGCGCTTCGCATATTCCAAAGAGTCCAACAGCACATCAGCAGGCAAATAATCAAGGGGGACATCCTGAAACAGTCGCAACCCGAGCGTGTCTGCAAGCTCGAGCAGTGCGTTATCTGTAACCCAGGGCAACCGAACCGCCTCAATACCGGCCTCGTGCATTTTTAAGAGATGCCGGGGAGTAGGGGGCTCCGGTGCATCCCAGACTATGCCCTTGAGGGGCTGCGACTGGCTGTGAGCACGCTGAGTCCAGGCACATAGTAGAACCAGACCCAGAATCAAATATGTGCGGTTCATGATGAATCAATACGTCGCCACGCTTCGCTGTCCTGCAAGGAAAACAGCATTCGCCAGCAGAAGTCGCCCGCTGTAGTAAAAGCCCCGATAGATGGGGTTATCAACGAAATAGATGACTTCGCCCCGTCCGATCGATTCCATGCCTAGAACCAGCGAGTTGTTCAGGGCGTCCAGTGCTTCCATACCTGCGAACCCCGCAACGCGGCTGCCTTCCTTGAGTACGCCGACATTCCATCCGTCCTCCAGCCACGCGTAAGCTCTGCTGCTGCTCTTAAGCGTAAAGTAGTCCTGTTCGTAGCCAAATGCCAAGGGATGCGTATTATCCAGCTCTGTGCGAAAGATAGCTCCGGTTACATCTTCAGTGATTTCATGGCGATGGCGATCAGCGTAGGGTCGAAGTCGCACACCCAGTGAATCTGCATCCTCATCGTCAACGTCCGGCTTGATTTGCAGGCCGAAGCCGTCCTTGCCTGCAAGGAAACGGGTTGCGTTGCCAAGCGAGATCAGGCGACCACCCTCTCGAAGCCAGTTTTGGATCTCTTCCAGTCGACGCTCGCTCAAGACATCACCGTAGCTGCCGGACGGTAATATGATCACATCATAGCGAAACAGCGGCAGGCTACCAAAATCGTCACTGTTAACCAGCGTAGTACTGTACTCGAGTTGTTCATCAAAGAAGTGCCACAGCTCCCCGAGACTGTATGAACTCACGGCGGGTCCGGCAACGATGGCAATTCGCGGTGCGCGCATAAAGACCACATCGCTTGAGCCAAAATCTGCGCCCTCGGTGACGCGCGTAGTATTGACAGCCACGACGTGCTGATCCGTGTAGCGGGCTGCCTGGATGACAAGGAAATCGAAGGCTGCCCCTTCTCCCCCTCGTGTCATAATAAGCGTACCTTCGTCGTAGGATTTATTATTGACTTTGAAGGGTAATTCTGCATAGCGCACCTTCACACCTTTCCGCATGAGTGCAGCCAGGAATCGGGCATCCTCAAAACTCTTCCATTCGGCTAGATAGGCAACGGGGCGGGATGGTAGCGCTACTGGCTCAGAATCAGGGGCGGTGGGCGTCCATGTTACTTCATCTTCCATCGCATACGCTTCCAGGCCGTATACAAAGGGCAAGGCCCAAGCTGTAATGTCGTAGCTGAGCGAGTCTTCCAGTTCAGCCTCCGGTTCAAAAAGCACACCGGTCAGCACACCTTTTGGCTGTGCAGCCGGAACAACAAGATCCCCAGATTCAATGCTTACACGTTCTGTGGAGCCCGAATGATAGGCAAACCCCGCTCCCGAACTCGCTGTGCTCGCAAACCCGTAAGCAATACCGAGGAGGTCCAAATGATCGGCGAGTACACGAACCTTATCCTCCTGGCCTGTGTGGCGAACGACATAGGCAGCATGCGCTCCACTTGGTCGAGATGCAGCATTCTGGAAGTATTCGGCAAACTCGGTGGTGATACGGGCCCGCTGGTTTGCAGCAACCTCAATGGTAGACAGACTGGTCGTATAGTGATGTTCAATTCGGTCGGAAAGTGTCAGGGTATCTCCTTCGGCTGTAATGATGCCAAGTCCTGCACGTCCTGAACCGGCCTGTTCATACGTCATCCCAATTGCTCCATTGAATGTGGGCCATGTATCTCCATAACCCGGATAAAACAGGTCAAATATCTGTCTGGTGAAGAACAACCAGCCTTCTTCGTCGAAATAGCGTGCATGATTGGCACCTATTAGATTCTGAAGCTCGCGCTGCCATGAGGTGATGTACGCATGGTAGGGCACCGCCGCCGGAGCAAAAAAATAGGGACTGTTCACGCTCTGCTCATGAAAATCCACATGGATATGAGGCATCCATCGATTATAGTGTGGCAGGCGCTGACGCGTCTCGATTTGTGTTCCCCAAGCCCAATCCCGGTTCAGGTCAAAGTAATAATGATTGCTTCTACCCCCTGGCCAGGGCTCTGAGTGCTCACGCGCCTCCCCGTGCACGTTTGGTGTGTGCCCCCGTGTTTGGTGGTAAAAATGAACATAGCGGTCACGCCCATCCGGGTTAATGCACGGATCAATGATCACGACAGTATTTTCGAGCCATGTCTGTACGTCGTTATCCGTACTGCTTACCAGTGTATGAATTACCGCCAATGCAGCTTCCGTGCCCACCGATTCATTACCGTGAACATTATAGCTGAGCCGAACGATGGCTGGGGTGTCTTCTGCCGGGACTCCTTCCAGGAGGCCAGCCCGCTGCAGGTTGGCAGTTCGGATTTCCTCCAGCTTAGCCATATTGTCGGGCGAAGAAATGATCAGGTACTGCAACAGCCGGCCCTCATAGGTGTGACCGTACTCAATGCGATCCACATTCGTGACGTTTTCCGCAACATGGCGGACGTAGTCGGTTACGCGGTAATGGGGTGTGAAACGTTCACCGAGTTCATAGCCCAGGAAATCGGCGGGGCTGCGGAGTTGTGCTTCTGCGCTGTGAACGAGAGGAATAAGTAAGAAGCAAGCGAGGTAGCGTTTCATGATCCTTTGTTTTTCGAGCTATGTTCACGTAGTGCCTCAATGCGAAGTTGTGTGGTTACTCGGCCATTCCACCTGTTCTCCTCCACATAGCACAAGATGTCCAGTTCAGTCTGTTGTTGGCGGGCTTTCTCGGCAATGGCATGGTGTCGGCCCTGCCAGAAACCGATGGCATCCATGATCATATTGGACTGTGGCTCTTTCAAAAGCATTTTCAGGTGCTGTCCACCCCTAAGCAGCCGCACGGATACGGGCTGCAGTCCTTCCACAAAAAAGAGTGGAGCTTCATTCTCTTTGCCGAAGGGCTGACAGGATTTGAGCACTCGTTCAAATTTTCCTGGGATCATGACGAGCTTCAACTGAGCATCGTACTCCAGCTGCGGTTCAACTACTTGTCTGCCCACCTGTGAGAATACTTCGGCATTCAGTTTTTCTTTGAAAAGGGGAAGGTCATCTTTCTTCAAGGTAAGTCCGGCTGCCTTTGCGTGGCCTCCGAATCGGATCAACATTTCCGCACAACCTCTTATTGCATCAAGGATATGAATATCACCATGTGTACGAACACTGCCAAAAACCTCTTCGCCGTCTGAATTCGGAACATCGGTTAGCATTACAGCCGGTCGTCCAAATTCCCCGACCATTTGTGATGCTGCCGAGCCTAGGATGCCTGGATGCCAATCTGGGTGGTGGAGTACGAGCGCATTCGTATGAGCTCCGGCCAGTTGTGTCTGTGCGAGCTTCTTTGCGGTTGGACGTAGCCGAGCTGCCTGTTTTTTTCTGTCTGTGTTAAGCTCATTAAGCCGTTCAGCGTAAGCCGTGGCTTCGCTTTCCGATTCCGTCATCAACAGCGCAAGTGCTTCGTCTGCATGAGCGAGCTTGCCCGCAGCATTCAGGCGGGGACCAAGCTGCATAGCGATATCGTTTGCCGTCAGGTGTTCCTGATCACAACCGGAAGCGAATGCGAGTGCCCGGAGACCTGCGGACGGCGCGTCGCGCAGCTTCTCTAATCCCTCACGTACCAGGATGCGGTTCTCGTCCACCAAAGGCATTATATCGCATACCGTAGAGATTGCCACGAGGTCAAGGTATTCGTCCGCCAGACTGACTGGTTGATCAAGCTCGTCCAGCGTGACCTGGATCAGTTTGTAGGCAAGAGCACACGCGGATATATCTTTCAACGGGTAATCGCAACCTGCCCGTTTGGGATTTATGTGCGCGCAGCAGAACGGGTCCTTGCCTTCATTCTGATGGTGATCACAGATAATGAGATCTATACCAGCCTCCTGCGCCAACACTGCAGTTTCCTCATCATTCGTGCCACAATCCACGACAATGATCAGGGAGCATTCCCGGGAACGCGCCAGCTCAACACCGCTCACATGAAAACCGTGGTTCTCTTTCTGACGATGAGGGATATATGATGATGTTGTCAGTCCATTGGACCGCAGAAATTGCAGGACCAAGGCAGTGGACGTTACGCCGTCCGCGTCAAAATCTCCGTAGACGAGTACTTTTTCCTTCGTCTTAATCGCCCGTGCAATACGCCGACCAGCACCATCAATATCAGCCAACAAATGTGGATCATGCAGGGAAGCCCGAGTTGCCCGAAAATAATGTCGCGCGGCGTCCAATGAGTCAATTCCTCGCAGTACCAGGAAGCGTGTCAGTGGCTTGGGTAGTGAGTTCAACTCATCGCTGAGCGCCTGCACGGCAGCTTCATCCCCTACGGAACGCTCGGTCCATAGCATTTTTGTCGTAATATCTTAAGCTTGAAAGACGCAATATACATCCAGTTTGGCAGGCGGTAGGAAGATTGTGCAATCAGTGCCGTTTCTGCAACGCGCAAAACGGCCATCCGGGGACCGAATGCGTCTCTTTCACAAAAGCCCCTCAAATTCGGAGCAAATGCACATTGAAACTAGTGCCTTGCCATTATAAATGACAGATATGGACCAAGTACACAATTCCCTCTTGAAGCCCTACTTCAACCACTGAGGATCAATGTGACTCTTGTCCCAAACATGTCGCACCTCACAGCAATACATACGAATTATACGCTAAATTGACCGCTCAGAAACTAGATTGGCTTACTTTGGACGTTGAGAAATAAGCCGATCTGTGTGCGAAGTACTCTTCTCTCCGGACTGGAGAACTGTACCGGATCTGAGTAGACAAAGTCATGAGGAGGGGCATACTCAATCACCGGGATTGGACCTTTTACCGCAAAGATGGCATCGACATTGGGTAACGCATCGGTGGAAAAACCTAACTGGTTCTTGATCATCGTTCCACTCTGGCTGGCGGTTTTTGTCGTGAGTTGCCAGCTCTTTGTTGTGGCTCCTCTTCTGCCACTCATTCAAAATGAGCTCCTCAATGCATCCACTCCAACCGACTTTGCGCTAGGGTTCTTGGGTTCAGCCTACTCTATCGCATTGGCAATATCGACGCTGATTGTTGGCCCGGTGTCCGACCGAGTAGGGCGACGCAAAGTATTGGTTGTAGGCACAGCACTTATAGCGGTGATGCTGTTTCTGCACAGTTTTGCCAGACATTATGAATCGCTCCTACTGGTCCGTGCACTTTCAGGGATGGCATGCGGAGTGTACAGCGGAAGCATGGTGGCATTCGTAGGGGACTACTTTCCCTACAATCGCAGAGGATGGGCGACAGGATGGATTATGACAGGAGTTGCGGCCGGGCAGGTTATCGGAACACCTGCTGCAATCCTGCTGGCGAATACGTACGGGTTTCAGGCACCGTTTGTGGCCTTTGGTGGATTGATCGCCATAGCGAGCGTGATGGCCTGGCGTTGGTTCCCCCAGCCGAATGTGGAATACGATACAGCACCACTGTCACCCACGGCGGTACTCAATTCCTACGGTCAACTCCTGCGTAGTCCAGGACCGCGTGCGGGTGCGATACTCTATTTCCTCCTTTTCCTCAGTATTGGTCTCTTTTTGTTCTTTTTCCCGAAATGGCTGGAAGAGGACATTGGTATTTCGGTGCAGCAATTGGCATTGTTGTTCGTGGTTGGAGGAATAGGACTGACTGTGGGCACGATCATTGGGGGAATGCTTTCGGATCGCCTGGGTCGAAGACCAATCCTGATTCTAGCATGCCTGGCACTGGCTGTTCTGCTGCCCTTCGCAACCCTATGGATAACTGGGCTTGCGAGCGCGACGGTATTCATAACAATAGTGCTGATTCTCGGAGCAATGCGAACGGGACCAATCATGGCACTTCTCACCGCACTCACCGCACAAGTAAAGCGGGGAACAATGATGGGACTGGCAGTTGCGTCCGGCCAGGTTGGATTGGGGGTGGCGACAGCCGTTGCAGGCTGGCTCTACCAGAACCCCGGATTCCTATACAATATTCTGTCTGGTGCGGTCGCCGTTTTGCTGATGGCCGTGGTGGTCTGGCGTATGGTCTCTGAGCCTACAGAATCCTGAATGAGACCCCAACGGTCAGGGCCTGTTTCTGCTGAATGTAGGGAGACAAATCCTTGTCTAAAAGCGCCGTGTATTCCGTATTCACTTGAAGCCAGGAATTAACCTTCATGGTGACCAGGGTTTCCCAGATCATATCAGGGGCCGGCTGATTGAAAGCAGCAAAGAGTGTTAGGGTTGACTTCAGGTGCACATTCGTGAAGACGGATCGCTCAAGAATAACCAGACCTGAAGCTCCAATCTGCCATCGCAGGAGGGCATCCGGTGATACCTTATAGCGATCACGCAAAGCACGGATGGTTACCACAGTCTGTTTGGCGGCGACACCCAAACGCAGGTTGATCCAACCATTTGCCTGATAATCAAGTCCCATGGATTGGGTGAGAATTGCAGGTGAGAAAAAACCTGAGATTCTTCTGGTTTCCGCAGTCGGATTTTTGTCATTGTACCTGAAGCCATCGGCGAACTGGGACCGGAGCTCGAGTGTCACGGCAGGGCTTAGTTGACCGAAAACCGGGACGCGGGAAAACTTGAATGAACTGCGCAGGTGAATAGCATCTTCAGACTTACGCAGATCAACGTCATTCTGCCTGACTACACCGAATGCAAGGCGCAATTCGTGCTGATGCTGTAATGCTGCTGCAGTTTTTTGGGCTTCTCCGGCTATACCAGCACCCAGCGCGAGGGAGCTTATGCCACCATCATGCCAGCGATAGAATCCCACCTGGTTAAAAGAAACCCTGCCCTGTGCTTCGGTCGTCCAAGTCGAATCTGACTGCGCACCACAGGGTGCAGCACACACCAGCAGAATCAGAAACAAAACCAGTGTGCGCATCAGTTCCCTTGGGTTCCTGCACGCAAGAAATCGTCTACACAAACCACTCACTCAGCCATGCTGATGCGAAGACGATTGCGGGCGCGTTCAAGTGCTTGCTCTGCACGCACACGATCCAAATCAGCAGATGCCTCCTCCAAGCGCTTAAGTGCGCGCTGTTCTGAGTTTTTGGCGCGATCCGTATCAATTTCAGTTGCGGGCTCGGCGGTTTCCGCCAGAACTGTTACCACATTACCAATTACTTCGACAAACCCCCCACTGGTAGCGAACGTGAGCTTTTCTGTACTTGATGTGGTCAGCACCAGTGGCCCCACCGTCAGCGACGCAATCATCGGCGCGTGATTGTAGCGGATCTCGAAGCCTCCGTCCGCACCAGGTGCACGTAACCCTGTGACGAAGCCTTGAAATACCCGCTTATCAGGCGCAACAATATCAACACGAAGCGCACGCTGTACCTCGGCTTCCATTACCCTTCTGCAAGTTTTTGTTCACCATCCTCAATGACCTCATCAATGGTGCCTTTGTAGGTGAAAGCCGATTCTGGCAGATGATCCAGGTCACCCGAAAGAATCATGCGGAAGCCCTTGATCGTGTCTGCAATCTTGACATACTTGCCCTTGGCGCCGGTGAATTGCTCCGCAACAAAAAATGGCTGGCTCATAAACCGTTCCGCGCGGCGAGCGCGCTGAACAACGAGCTTATCCTCGTCGGAAAGCTCGTCCATCCCCAGAATAGCTATGATGTCCTGTAACTCCTTGTACCGTTGCAGAAGCTGTTTGACATCCTGCGCTGTGGTGTAATGTTCATCTCCGACCACCCTGAGAGACAGGATTGTCGAATTTGAGTCAAGCGGATCAATCGCTGGGTAGAGCCCTAGAGAAGCAATGCGCCGCGAAAGAACCGTCGTTGCATCAAGGTGCGCAAAAGCAGTCGCTGGTGCGGGATCCGTAAGGTCATCCGCCGGCACGTATATCGCCTGGACGGAAGTGATTGACCCGCTCTTTGTCGAGGTGATCCGCTCCTGGAGCTCGCCCATTTCTGTGGCGAGCGTGGGCTGATAACCCACTGCGCTGGGCATGCGCCCCATAAGAGCACTCACTTCCGAACCGGCCTGTGTGAACCGGAAGATATTGTCAATGAAGAGCAGTACATCACGCCCCCCCAGATCACGGAAGTATTCGGCAATGGTCAGTCCACTGAGCCCCACGCGCGCCCGTGCACCCGGCGGTTCGTTCATCTGACCGAATACTAGACTAATGCTGCTCTCTTTGATGATATCCATGTCCACCTTGGACAGGTCCCATTCACCTTCCTCCAGGGCTTGCTGAAACGCTTCGCCATACTGCATAACCCCGCTCTCAATCATCTCGCGAAGTAAGTCATTCCCCTCTCGAGTACGCTCACCAACACCGGCAAAGACCGACAGGCCCTCGTGCGCCTTGGCAATATTGTTAATCAACTCCATGATCAGCACAGTCTTGCCGACGCCTGCGCCACCAAAGAGGCCGATCTTGCCACCGCGCGCGTAAGGTTGAATCAAATCCACCACTTTAATACCCGTCTCGAGCATTTCGACGCTGGTCGACAGATCACTAAACGCGGGCGGTTCACGGTGAATTGGCAGCTTCCCCTCAGCTTCAGGTTGAGGTAGGCCATCAATCGCGCGTCCGACTACGTTGAACAGACGTCCACGGATATCCTCTCCGGTGGGCATTGCAATCGGCTGTCCCGTACTGTTGACAGGAACACCCCGTGTCAGACCATCGGTGGAGTCCATGGCTATCGCCCGGACTCGGTTTTCTCCCAGGTGCTGCTGCACTTCAAGGACGAGTGCGTCCTGACCCTTCCGGTCAATCTCCAAGGCATCCAGAATATCCGGCACCTCACCGGCAGCAAAAGCGACATCAACGACAGGTCCAACTACCTGTACGACTTGACCGGTTGTGGTCATTTTCAAATACGACAGATTTGTTAGGTGGAAAGTTACGCAACTCTGCAACAGGTACGCATATTTGTCGGGCATGCTCTCCCGAACCGCAGGCTTTTACGAGGCTCTGGTAAAATGGCTTCATTGTATTCCTTCATATAACAAGCTCAACTGAATCCGATCGTAAGCGCTCTAAATATGCCTGAACGAATCATTGTAACCCGGTGTTTACCCTTCGCTGGAGTGTTTCCGGCCCTCCATATTCACTAGATCCATATAAACATGCGCCTCTTAACCTTATCACTGCTGTTGTTTTGTCTGCCTGCGTACGGGCAGGGAGTACAGTCCATTACCGAGAAAACAAAGGAAATGGAAAAACGGGACGGTTTCTTTCCCGTGTACTGGCATGCGGATACCGGTGAAATCTATCTTGAAATCCCTGCACTGAATCAGGAGTTCATCTATGTAACCTCCATGCCTGCAGGGTTGGGATCCAACGACATTGGATTAGACCGAAGCCAGTTAGGCAATACGCGCCTAGTCCGGTTTGAGCGTAGCGGCCCCAAGATTCTTCTCGTAATGCCAAACTTGCGCTATCGCGCAGATTCGGAATCAGCAGCAGAGAGAGCCTCCGTCAATGAGGCCTTTGCGGAAGCTATCCTCTGGGGGTTCAAGGTTGAGGCCGAGGAGGAAAATAGAATCCTTGTAAATGTGACAGATTTCGTTGTTCGGGATGCTAATGGAATTACTCGCAGGTTACGCGGGGCGCAGCAAGGTAATTTTAGTTTGGACAAGAGTCGAAGCGCTCCCGTTCCAGATATGCTTAAGGCATTCCCGCGAAATACAGAGATGGAAGCGCGAATTACAGTCACGTCTGATGCCCCGGGGCGCTTCGTGCGTGATGTGGCAGCCGATCCGTATTCGGTGACTCTAAGCGTGCGACACTCATTTGTTATGCTGCCCGATGAGGGGTACACTCCGAGAGTATTTCATCCGGGAGCCGGGTACGGTGCAATAAGCTATATGGACTATGCAGCGTCCATCGGTGAGGATATGGTGAAGCGCTACATTCGGCGTCATCGTCTGATCAAGGCGGATTCAAGTGCGGCAGTCAGCGACCCTGCGTCACCAATAGTGTACTACCTGGATCCCGGCACGCCCGAGCCAGTCAGGGGGGCACTCCTGGATGGTGCACGATGGTGGACAGATGCATTTGAAGCGGCTGGCTTTTCGAATGCTTTTCGGATTGAAATATTGCCGGATGGAGCAGATCCGATGGATGTACGCTACAATACGATCCAGTGGGTACACCGCGCTACACGCGGCTGGAGTTACGGGTCAAGTGTAACAGATCCCCGCACCGGTGAGATCATAAAGGGGCATGTGTCGCTCGGTTCACTCAGGGTCCGACAGGACTACCTTATCGCCGAAGGGCTACTCGCTCCGTACGGCGACTCCCTCGCAGCCGACGATCCAATGTTGTCCATGTCACTCGCACGTATCCGACAACTGTCTGCTCATGAGGTCGGACATACACTGGGCCTCAGCCATAATTTTGCATCCTCTGTCAATGGTCGAGCGTCCGTTATGGACTATCCTGCCCCATATGCTGTGTTCAATGAAGACGGAGAGATCCGGTTGGATGAGGCCTACTCAACCGGTATCGGTGAGTGGGACAAGGTTGCCATTGCTTATGGGTATGCTCAGCCGTTACCCGGTGACAGCGAAGAGGCGCTATTGAGCGCAATCCTGCAACAGGCCTGGGATAATGGCTTGCATTATATCACCGACGCGGATGCACGCCCTGCCGGTGCAGCTCATCCGCTAGCCAACCTTTGGGACAATGGTGACGATATGGTAAGTGCCCTTCACCACGAAATGGCGATCAGGGATGCTGCTCTGGCGCGTTTTGGCCGGGAAGTTATTCGCCAAGGACGGCCACTGGCAACCATGGAGGAAGTGCTGGTCCCACTCTACCTACGCCACAGGTATCAGGTGGAGGCTACTGTCAAATTACTGGGTGGAGTAACCTATACCTATGCGATGCGTGGAGATGGCCAGGCGCTGGTTGAGCCGGTTACGGGATCGGTGCAGCTGGCAGCGCTGGAAGCATTGATGGATGTGGTTTCACCGGAGGCCCTCCGTGTCCCGGAAATTGTCCGTTCCGGTATGCCTCCCCGCCCACCCGGGTTTTCGGCGCATCGTGAGTTGTTTGATCGTCATACAGGCCTGGTATTTGATGCGTACACACCTGCTGCTGCGGTTGCTACACTGGTATTTGCCCAGATCCTCAATCCGGCGCGCACAGCTCGCATGGTGTACCAGCGTGACCACGATGGCACCCTCCCGGATTTTCATGGCATTATGGAGGTCGTGAGCGACGCAGTCTGGGGGATTCCTGTGGCGGATGATCCGTACGACGCCGAACTGCAGCGCGTAGTGCAACAGGTATGGATTGACGAGTTGATTGGATTGGCGAACCAGCGTGATGCAGCTCCTGCGGTGCGGGTAATGGTGATGGAACGGCTTCGTGAGTTCACACAGTGGCTCGCGGAGACTCAGGTGCCCCAGCGGGACACAGAAACCCGCTATCATCGCAGGATGGTACAGGATCAAATTGAGCAATACCTCTTGAGAGAGTACACGCCTGATGAGCGCCGGCCCCGTACAGTGATGCCACCAGGCTCTCCGATCGGATCTGAGGTACGCCGCCAGATGCAGCGTGCGCTACTCTCAGCTACCGCTATTGAGTGGTGCAGCCACTGAAGCTTCCTGCATGATGCCAAAATTGAAGAACGCGGAAAACCTAAGGGAAGTGGCGACCCGTTATCTCTGCGATGCGGTAGGGAATGAACAGGCGGAATTTCGTGACGGGCAGTGGGAAAGCATTGAGCATGCCGTTAAGGGGGAACGGGTGCTGGTTGTCCAGCGGACGGGTTGGGGGAAGACGATGGTCTATACTATTGCAACAAAGATCAGGCGGGAAAACGGCCTGGGACCATCGCTGATGATATCTCCGCTTCTTGCGCTGATGCGTAACCAGGAGGAAGCCGCGTTCACGCTTGGTCTCAATGCACGCAGGATGACGGGAGATAATTATGATGATTGGAGAGAGATTCAGAAAGAGCTCCGTGAAGATGAGGTGGATATCCTCATGGTCACACCTGAACGGCTGGCGAGCGGCCATTTTACCCGGAGCACACTTCCGCTGATCACAAGGGGCCTGGGAATGCTGATCATAGATGAGGCCCACTGCATCTCAGATTGGGGGCATGATTTTCGTCCCGATTACCGTCGTATTCGCAGAGTTCAGCAGGTGATTCCGAGGGGAGCTGCCATTGTTGCCACGACTGCTACGGCGAACGATCGTGTCGTCAAAGATGTACAGAAGCAACTAGGCGGAGATATTCAGGTCAGTCGCGGGAGCCTGGTCCGGCGCAGTCTTCAGCTGCACAACCTCACGCTGCCCGATCCCAAAGTGAGACTGGCATGGATAGCACAGGTAGTGCCACACCTTTCGGGGAGTGGGATCATCTACGTGCTTACGCGCAAGGATGCGGACCTTGTCTCTTCCTGGCTTCGATACAAGGGGATCCACGCGGCATCTTACTATGGTAACGCAGGCCAACGGGAAGAATTGGAGCACAAACTTCTGAATAACGAGATCAAGGCCCTGGTTGCGACGATCGCCCTGGGAATGGGTTTTGATAAACCTGACCTGAAGTTCATTATTCACTATCAGAGACCTGGGTCAGTCGTACATTATTACCAACAGGTGGGACGAGCAGGCCGGGGAATTGATGATGCCTACGGTTTTTTGCTCTGGGGGGAAGAGGATGAGCGTATTGTTGATTACTTCATGGACAATGCCTTCCCCCCTCAGAATGAGATTAACCAAGTGCTCAGTGTGCTTGAGGATGCAGATGGCGGTTTGGAAATTGAGGAACTCATGGCGGCGGTTAATCTAAAGAAATCCAAAATCGAGAAGGTGCTAAAGCTCGCCTCACTCGAGTCTCCTGCACCGGTCATTCAACAGGGACGTGAGTGGTTTGCAACCGGCGAGGCCAGTGGCTTCAAGGTAGATCCGGAGTACATAGCCCGACTACGGGGAGTTCGCACGTCTGAGCAGGCGCAGATGCGTAAATACATGCAACACGATGGATGCCTTATGGCATTCTTGCAGCGAGCCCTTGACGATGATTCTGCGAAAGACTGCGGCCGCTGTCGGAACTGTACGAACAGGGCCAACAAGTCTCACCAGCCCAAGCCGAAGTTGGTCATTGAAGCAGAACAGTTCATCAAAAAACGACGGTATCCTATCCGATCCCGCAGTGAGTGGCCGATAGCAGATATCTCGGATCATCCCATTCATGGGTCTGGGATCACGATTGACAAGACTCATCGTATGCTGCCGGGATTTGCCCTTTGCAGTGCTTTTGATATGGGACTTGGCGATCAGATATTGAGAGAGCGAAGTAATGGAAGGCAGTATTCAAATATGGTGGTGGAAGCGTTCATTTACAGGTTACAGGAATGGGTAAAAAATAAAGGGATCGGGTGTGTAACCTACGTGCCTCCCCGCAACAACAGGCAACATGTGCCTCTCTTGGCGGCGGCGGTTGCTGAGCGACTTGAAAGACCCCTGATTCACGCTGTTGCGCGGACCGGCGAGGGGGCTAGGCAGAGTGATCAGAAAAATGAGGTGCAGCGCGCTCTTAATGTGGCCAATGCATTTTCGATCGAAAGATCCTGCAAACAGTCAGCGCTCCTGATTGATGATATAAGCGTTAGTGGTTGGACAATGGTCACGGCTTCTGCGCTACTACGCCATGATGGATGTCCAAGCGTACGGCCAGTGGCCTTGGTCAAACACAGCTTATCCGGATGATCGCGACTTGGCCCTTGTCTGACGATACCAATGTGACTTTGCTTCTGTGCGCCTGGTTCGGTGGAGAACAGGAGCATAAGCCGCTCACACTGTCGGAATATAATCTGCTGGCGACGTGGCTTCACCAAAATGAATATCGTCCAAGGGATCTGGTCGGAAGCTCATGTATTGAGGATGCGGCAAAAGAGACGAACCTTGGCTATCATCGCATATCCGGCCTATTGGAGCGAAGAATTACTCTAGGATTTCACCTTGAAGAGTGGCAGCGCAGAGATTATTGGATCCTTGGCCGGGGGGATGCAGGGTATCCGAAAAGACTAAAACAGTCCATGAAGTCGCAGGCGCCCCCAGTCCTGTTCGGGACTGGGGAAGTAGCGATCATTGATCAGGGAGGCACGGCGATTGTGGGACCGGAAGGTGCCATGCAACAGTCAGTGGAAAGCGTCCGACAGTTGGCAACATTTTATGCACAGATTGGTCATGCGATCATTATTGCGGGGAGGCAGTCTATAGGAGAAAATGCGGCCAAGAGCGCTATGGCTGTGGAGGGGTCCATTTTGTGGGTTCTCCAGGGATCTGAATTGTTTGTGCCCTTGGCAAAACCCCTTCGCCGATCAAGGGCGACCGGGCAAACGGTTTTGCTATCGAGTCGCAGTCCCGCCGATAAACGGTCATTGGGCGAAGAACCTCATGTGGGACAGATGCTGATGACCCTGTGTGATTCGGTAGTCTATGTGGATAGCTCAGAGATTAGTACGGACCGGTATTGTGTCGAATCGGCCTTGCCCGAATTCCTTGGATCGAGAAGGTGCTTTGTGCATGTTAGCGGAGAACCCACAGAAACCGCGTTCCAGTTAATCAATTCCGGCGCGGAGTTTTGGAAAAAAGAGCTGATTAAGGTTCGCGATGAGCCTCCTGAAGTGCAGCCGGAAGTGATTGAGGACTCTCCAGAAACCTCAGATGTCAGGCAGCACGAACCCACACAGGCAGATGACCCTGATCCTGAAATCAAATTGAGCGAATCGGCGAAACCGCAATCAGTTGATCCAGAAGGAAGCTTGGAAGAAGAAAACGCATCGGAAGCGGTACGCACTGAAGCCGATGTTGAAGTAAGGCAGGAGTCCGAGGAAGAGACTGTGGATGATCGGGAGAATTTCGCTCTCCATGGAGGAGGCACTCAAGGCGAATTATTCGAACTGGACATTGTGTCAATAGACGAAGAGGAAAACATGGAGGAGGATGACGACGAACCTGACTCGACTGAGGTCACAGACTCGAGCTCCCAGATCGACTTGTTTAGCACCGTTACAGATGAATGATTCGCTGGCCGATGATGCCTTTGCAGTGCTTTTGTTATGTGCATTTCAGGGAGGTGAAGGGAAGCACTATCCACTAGGACTTGCCGAGTACAACCGTATAGCCACCATCCTGTATCGGCGTCAAAAGCGACCCGCGTTCCTCCTTGGTGATGCACCGGTGCATGAAATTGCCAACAGCGCCCAAGTTAATCCTGCCCGGCTTCAATGGCTCCTGGATCGCCGGATCAATCTGGGGTTTCGTCTGGAAGAATGGCAGAGAAAAGGTTTTTGGATCTCTGCGCGAAGCGATAAGGATTATCCGAAAAGGATTCGAAGCAGGATGCGCATAGGGGCACCATCGTTGATCTTTGGTACAGGAAATCAGACGCTTCTGACGAACGGGGGATTAGCCATTATTGGGCCTGATCAGATCCCACCAGGCCGGTCAATAAGGGCCTGCGAGGCTGCTAGAGAGGCCGTAAAGAAGGGGCAGACCGTTATCGTGACAGGACACCTAAAAGTGGCAAAAGACCTCGTGAAGGTAGCCCAGGAACACTCAGGGTGTGTTATTTGGGTATTGCATGATGGATCACTTAGGCTGCGTCTCGAGAAATCTAATCGTCAGGCACTTAGCAGGGGGCAAATGGTCCTCATTACGGCGCAGAGTCCAGAAGCTCCGCAGAAAACCGGTGATAGAGGATTCGTTGGATCTTTGGCAACAGCGTTAGCTGATGAGCTGCTCTATGTGGATGGTTCGAAAAACAGCAAAGATCAATATAGGACCGCTTCGGCAGCTCTCAGGTATGCTCAATCTGCCGACCATACTCTGCAGTCGAAAGTGTGCAGGTTATTGGTTGGACGCAAAATTTCTCAAACAATCGAGCAGCTTAGGGAGCTCGGTGCGGGATCGTAGCTGACTGTATCACACTGAAATGGTCATGTCCTGCCGGCATCAACGGTTCAACTGAGCCTTCTGCCCGGTGAAGCAGGATGTCTTTTTCCGTGATGAGTCCAATTGTGATAAAGGACGCCGGATTGGCCTTTTGGAGGTCTCGCGCTGAGGCTGTGAAGAGTAATTCATAGTCATCCCCGCCGTTAAGAGCGTAATCAACGGATCCCCTCTCTAGAACGGACGCAGCCCTTAGTGCACTGGACAGGGGCAGTCTGGATTCCCGAATCGTGGCTCCACACCCCGATGCTGTGCAAATATGATGTATCTCATTCGCCAATCCGTCCGAGATGTCTATGAGGGCAGAAGGGCGTATTCCCTGCGAAGCCCATTCATTTACAAGATCGAATCGGGGGGTTGGCCGGAGGTGACGAGCGACAAGGAAATTCCAGGCTGTTGATCCAACTGCCTCGGGTTCAATTCCGTGCCGCAGAATATCCAGCCCCGCAGCGGCATCCCCCACGGTTCCGCTAACGCAAATCCTGTCACCTGGTTGGGCGCCGTTTCTGTAGATGATTTCTGAAGCCCTGGCTTCACCAATCACTGTAATGGTCAGCATGAGAACCGGCGCGCGCGTGGTGTCTCCGCCTGCAATCTGCACTCCATGTTCAGATGCACTTGCCGCGAGGCCACCGTACAGAGCTTCCAGATCTTCCATGGACACGGATCCGGGTACCCCGAGTGCTATCGTTGCCAGAATAGGACGGGCGTTCATCGCAGCAATATCACTGAGGTTGACGGCCATGGCCTTGTAGCCAGCGTCCTCCATACTGTAGAACGCAAAATCGAAATGATATCCTTCGATCAGGGCGTCTGTTGTCACCACCTGTACCCTATTGTGATCGGTGCTATATACCGCTGCATCGTCACCGATCCCCGCAATAATCGGCGGTTCAACTTTCGGGGAACCCATAGACGTCAGGTGGTGGATCAGATTGAACTCCCCGGCCTGCTCAATACTGGACATGTGTTGTAGAGTTAATGATTCGCGTCAGGCTCCCAACGCGCAAACACTGATTAAAAGCAGGGCGCTTGTTCCATCCGTTCACTGTAATTACAGTCGTGCATTTAACGTTCCCTGAATGTTTAAATCTGTAATAGGGGGCTGATACAGCCGTCCTCTGCAAAACCTCGGTTTTCAGTGCTTTCCAGCCGTGGTCGTTCTTTTATTGTTGAGTTTACGAACCCGTAGTGCACCCACTGATTTGCCCTCATGCATATTCTTTGGAGAACAACTTATAATACTTGACAAGTGTATTTCATTTCCTTTTTGGCGATACAGTATCTTTGTGTCCAACGACAATTAAAACTACAGTTGACGACAGTTAAAATTAGTGTTTTTC
>JAPPGC010000056.1 GCA_028875125.1 Bacteroidota bacterium
CCATACCCTAATTTTAATTGTCGTCATACCGTAATTTTAACTGTCGCTAGATAATCGGACCCGTCAATTCGCGCAAAAGCTCCACGCAATGATAGAGCAAAGACAGGCGGAGCGAGGGATCCTGAACCGACGTCTGCTGTAGCAGATCATCCGGCCGGAATCGCTCCTGAAAATGACTCATAATGCTTCTGATAAGTTGTGAAAATGAAAGGACTCTTAAGCCCTATCAGTCACAAAAACAATCAGAAGTTTCCTCAATGATTGAAACAAGCCCATAAATCCTTGAAGTATTACTATATTTAGCGGAAATTCCTGTCGTTTGTGACTTCCTTTGCAGACAACGTTTGCAGGTAAAGTGTAGTGTGCCCTTTAACTCATATGATCATGAAAATCCATCAATCAATTGCTCTATTGGCTTTGGGACTCGTATCTGTTCTGCACCTATGTACCGATAGAGCGTTGGCCCAGAATGTCCCGGAGGTCGTCCCCCATGTCGCGGTGGTTCAGTTCGAAGCCGGAGTCTCTCTTCCCGGCAAAACAGCCACGACCGGATTACAGGTCTTTGATCAGAAGGCAGCCGCGTACGGGGTGCACACCATTGAGCGCATGTATCCGTTTCTGGATCACGTGGATCCGACTCCCAAGACGCGTGGCAATCTTCTGGCACTGCGCCGTACGTACTATGTGCGCTATAGCGCCGATGTAACACCTGAACGAGTTTCCAGCGATCTGGCCCTCGCCCCCGGCATCGTCTACGCTGAACCAGTGCCTGTGAATCGAACCCGTGGGCCAGTGCGCTGGGAGCGCATTGACCCGAATGATCCCAGATTCAATGACCAGCCTGAGCTGGGGCTGATGCGGTTGCCGGGGGCATGGGATGTCGTGAAGAGTTCAGACGGTGTTCCGAAGGTGGTGATCGCGATCGTCGACGATGGGACCGAATGGCGACACGAGGATCTTCGTGCGAATGTATGGACGAATGAGGATGAAATTCCGGGCAACGGGATTGATGACGACAATAATGGGTTCATTGATGACGTGCATGGGGCGAACTTCGCCAACGGTGATGATACGGATAACGATCCAACACCATTGCCGGGGAATAGGCATGGCACGTCGGTAGCGGGGTCGGCCAGCGCCGTGACGGACAACAATGTGGGGATAGCCGGGGCAGCATGGAATGCAGAGATGATGCACGTCAACACGGCATGCTTGGACGGTGACGGTATTTGCTCTGGCTACGAAGGCATCCTTTATGCGGCCATGAATGGGGCAGACATCATCAATGCGAGTTGGGGTGGTTTGGTGGGAGACGACCAACGCGCGAGGCACCTTGACCAGACACTTGATCTTGCCACAGATATGGGTGCTTTGGTTGTGGCAGCAGCGGGAAATAGTAACTCAAGTAACGACCTGTTCCGAGACTATCCGGCCCGCTCTCCACGGGTGCTGTCGGTGGGCGCAACGGAGAAGGCCACACGCAGACGGGCGGGATTTTCGAACTACGGGAGGCTTGTAAATGTGTTTGCTCCGGGAGTCGGCATCCTGACCACCGGGGTCGGGAACAGCTATGTTCTGATCAACGGGACATCATTTTCGTCTCCGCTGACCGCAGGAGTGGCAGCGTTGGTGAAGACGCAGTTTCCCACCATGGATCCAGATGCGCTGCGGGAGCATATTCGGTTGACGAGTGAGAACATTGACATGGAGAATCCTGGGTATGCCGGCCAACTGGGCCGGGGGCTGGTGAATGCGCTGGCGGCCGTTCAGGCACCGACCTTGCCCGCCGTGCGCTTGAAAAGCTGGAGTTGGACAGATCAGGACGGCGACCGCCATATTGCCTCCGGCGACGTGGTGACGATCACGGCAACGGTGGTCAATTACCTTTCCGATGCCCGTGGGCTGAGCGTGGGGCTGGTTGGCGCAGAACCCTATTCATTCCTTGACTTGACGTCGGCGGAGGTGGAGGTCGGCTTTCTGGCTGGCGGGGATTCGGTTGAGGTGCAGTTTGAATTAACGGTGGCTACGGATGCGCCCGACAACCAGCGGGTGCGCCTTTTCACGCGCATTCAGGACGGCGTGTTTGAGGATGGAGCAGACCAGCTTTCGTTGCGGGTAAATCACTCACTCGAGGCGGTTCACCGGAGCCTGAGCGCGTTTTACACGGCGACGGACGGCGACAACTGGATTGATAATGACAACTGGGACATCTCGAGGGTGCCAAGCGAGCAGGAGTTGGCCACGTGGGTTGGCGTCAGTCTCAATGAGGGATTCTTAGTCGAGTTGGTGATGGAGGCAAACAATCTCAGGGGGACATTACCACCCGAACTCGAGAATTTGCAGAGCCTGCGTCTGCTTGGCCTATTAGAGAATGAGGGACTGACCGGGCCGATCCCGCCCGAATTCGGGAACCTCGAACAACTGCAGGGCCTGGGTCTGTCTGGCAATTCTCTTTCCGGGTCGATCCCGCCCGAACTCGGGAACCTTGAGCAACTGCAGGCGCTGGGTCTGGGAAAAAATCCCTTTCCGGGCCGATCCCGCCCGAAATCGGGAACCTTGCGCGACTGAAGGAACTGCGATTGTCTGACAATTCCCTATCCGGGCCGATCCCGCCCGAACTCGGGAGCCTTGAACAACTGCGGTACCTGTGGCTGTCCAAGAATTCCCTTTCCGGTTCGATCCCGCCCGAATTTGGAAGCCTTGAGCAATTGCAAGCGCTGTTGCTACATAGCAATTCCCTTTCCGGGCCAATCCCACCTGAACTTGGGAACCTCAAACGATTGCAAATTCTGTATCTAGATCGTAATTCCCTTACCGGGCCGATCCCACCCGAACTCGGAAACCTCGAACAACTTCAGGAGCTGGATTTGTATGGCAATTTCCTTACCGGGTCGATTCCGTCCGAACTCGGGAACCTTGAACAACTGCGGGTGCTGAATCTGCCCAAGAATTCTTTAACTGGGGCGATCCCACCCGAAATTAGTGACCTCAAACAACTGTATTGGCTGAGCCTGCGGGGCAATTCCCTTGCCGGGGCGATCCCACCCGAACTTGGTAAACTTTCCCGGCTGAAGCGGCTAGCCTTAGATCGGAATGCCCTCACGGGACGGCTTCCAAGAAGTTTGATGCGATTGGATAGCCTTGAAGTATTTACCTTCGGCGACCAAAGCGTATGTGCTCCTGCCGACGATGAGTTTCAGATGTGGCTGAACCGTATTCCGGATCACTCGGGATCAACATGTACGGCTCTGCACTTTTCTGGTAGCGTATCAGATCAATCGTTTCCACGAATGCAGCCCATTACTCCACTGATTCTGCCAGAAGCTCAGGGAGGTATTTCGCCGGTTACGTACGCCCTTACTCCCACGCTCCCCGACGGGCTCGCATATAACTCATCGACACGCACGATCAGCGGTACACCGACGACAGTGACTTCAAGTCCGATTCCTTATACCTTCAAGGCGACCGATTCGACTGGGGAGACGGATAGCTTGGTATTCAGTATTGAAGTTTTCAGCCCGGTCGCGTCGGAGCAGGAGGAGCTGCCGGAATCGTTCATGGTCCATGGCAATTACCCCAACCCCTTCCGGGAATCCACACACTTGCTCGTTGACCTTCCCTGGTCCGCAACCCTGAACGTGGAGGTATTTGATTTGGTGGGGCGGCGGGTACTTTCACCGCCTCCGGTTGATCTGACCGCTGGCTGGGCCCGGAGCATCCGACTTGAAGGCGAAGCACTGCCCTCGGGTCTGTATTTATATCGGATTCGGGCAAACTCGCCGGTGGGAATTCATAGACAAGCCGGTCACTTCCTGCGTGTGCGGTAATTAATGTAAAGGTGTGGATATGGCTTCGTTTGGCGTTCGCATCACTCATTGAATCACAATGAAAATACATCATTTATTCGTTCTGGTGACTTTAGGGCTCCCCCCTGTTCTATTCTGCAACGCGGGTAGAGCACTGGCCCAGAGCGCCCTGGAAGTCGTTCCTCATGTGGTAGTGGTTCAATTTGAAGCTGGGATCAATTCACCCGGAAAAACATCCACGACCGGGTTACAGGCTTTCGATCGGAAGGCAGCCGCTTACGGGGTGCACACGATTGCGCGCATGTATCCGTTTCTGGATCATGTGGATCCGACGCCCAAGACGCGTCGCAATCTACTGGCCCTTCGCCGTACGTACTATGTGCGCTATAGCGCCGATGTGACCCCTGAACGGGTTTCCAGGGACCTAGCCGCGGCTCCCGGCATCGTCTACGCTGAACCAGTACCTGTGAATCGTACCCGGACGCCAGTGCGCTGGGAGCGCATCGATCCGAATGATCCCAGATTCAATGACCAGCCTGAGCTGGGGCTGATGCGGTTGCCGGAAGCATGGGATGTAGTGAAAAGTTCAGACGGTGTTCCGAAAGTGGTGATCGCAATCGTGGACGATGGGAGCGAATGGCGGCATGAGGATCTTCGTGCAAATGTATGGACGAATGAGGATGAAATTCCGGGCAACGGGATTGATGACGACAACAATGGGTTCATTGATGACGTGCATGGGGTGAATTTCGCCAACGGTGATGATACGGATAACGATCCAACACCATCGCCGGGGAATGCGCATGGCACGTCGGTAGCGGGAGCGGCCAGTGCCGTGACGGACAACAATGTGGGGATAGCCGGGGCGGCCTGGAATGCAGATATGATGCACGTCAACACGGCATGTGCTGACTTTGACGGAATTTGCTATGGCTACGAAGGTATCCTCTATGCGGCCATGAGTGGGGCAGACATCATCAATACAAGTTGGGGTGGGGTGGTGACAGATGACCAGGAAATGCGACACGCCGATCAGACAGTTGACCTCGCCACAGACATGGGCGCTCTGGTTGTAGCTGCGGCGGGAAATCAAAACTCCAGTAACGACCTGTTCCGAGACTATCCTGCCCGTTCTCCACGGGTGCTGTCGGTGGGCGCGACGGAGAAGGCCACGCGCAGGCGGGCGGGATTCTCGAACTACGGGAGGCTGGTGAATGTGTTTGCTCCGGGAGACGACATCCTGACCACCGGGGTTGGGAACAGCTATGTTCTGGTCGACGGGACATCATTTGCATCTCCGCTGACGGCAGGCGTGGCGGCGTTAGTGAAGACGCGGTTTCCGACCATGGATCCAGACGCGCTGCGGGAACATATTCGATTGACGAGCGAGAGCATCGACATGGACAATCCCGGTCTTGCGGGCCAACTGGGCCGGGGGCTGGTGAATGCGCTGGCAGCCGTTCAGGCGCCGACCTCGCCTGCGGTGCGCCTGAAGCGCTGGACTTGGAAGGACCAGAACGGCAATCGCATGATTGAGCCCGGCGATCGGGTGGTAGTCACGGCAACTGTAGTCAATTACCTTTCGGATGCCCGCGGGCTGAGCGTGGGGCTGGTCGGTGCAGATTCCTATTCATTTCTTGAGATGACGACGGCTGAGGCGGAAGTCGGCTTTTTGGCTGGCGGGGATTCGACGGAGGTGCGGTTTGAGTTCAAAGTAGCCGCGGATGCGCCTGAAAATCAGAGGGTGCATTTTTACACGCGCATTCGGGATGGCGCGTTTGAGGACGGCGCAGACCAACTGTCGTTTCGGGTTAACCGGTCACTTGAAGCGGTTCACCGGAACCTGAGTGCGTTTTACACGGCGATGGACGGCGACAATTGGATACACAATGATAACTGGGACATCACGAGAGTACCAAATGAGGAGGAGTTGGCCACATGGGTTGGTATCGGTCTTGACGACGGGTTCCTGGCCGAGTTGTTTATGGGTACAAACAATCTCAGGGGGACATTGCCGTCCGAACTTGGGAACTTGCGGAACCTGCGGGTTCTTGGACTACTACGGAATGAAGGACTCTCTGGGCAGATCCCGCCCGAGCTCGGGAACCTTGATCATTTGCTTGACCTGGGTTTGGAGGACAATTCCCTTTCCGGGCCGATCCCGCCCGAACTTGGGAACCTCGAACAATTGCAGGGCCTGTATCTGAGGGGCAATTCCCTTTCCGGGGAGATCCCGTCCAGACTTGGGAACCTGGAACAACTGCAGTTTCTTAACTTGTTGGGCAATTCCTTTTCTGGGGCGATTCCGCCCGAACTAGGGAACCTCGACCAACTGGAGGGGCTATACCTGTCTGACAATTCCCTTTCCGGGCCGATCCCACCCGAGCTCGGGAACCTTGAGCAAATGCGGGAGCTGTGGCTGTCTGACAATTCCCTTTCCGAGTCGATCCCACCTGAACTTGGGAACCTCAAACAACTACAGTCCCTGGACCTATACAATAATTCCCTTTCCGGTTCGATTCCACCTGAACTTGGGAACCTCAAACAACTACAGTCCCTGGACCTATACAATAATTCCCTTTCCGGTTCGATTCCACCTGAACTCGGGAGCCTTGAGCAATTGCAGTATTTGTGGCTGCCATTCAATTCTCTTACCGGTTCGATTCCTCTCGAACTCGGGAATCTTGATCAACTGCAGGAGCTAAATCTGTCTTTCAATACCCTTTCCGGGCAGATCCCGTCTGAACTTGGGAACCTCGAACAGCTGCAGTTCCTGAACCTGTTTGACAATTCCCTTTCCGGGCCGATTCCATCCAGACTTGGGAACCTCGAAAAACTGTCGTATCTGGCGCTGTCCGAGAATTCCCTTTCTGGGTCGATTCTGCCCGAACTTGGAAACCTTGCACAACTGCAGGATCTAAGTCTGTCTGACAATTCGCTTTTCGGGTCAGTCCCGCCAGAACTGGGGAACCTTGAGAAACTGCGCGAACTCTTCCTGTCGGACAATTCCCTTTCCGGGCCGATTCCGCCAGAACTCGGGAATCTTGAACAGCTGCAGTTACTTTGGCTGTCGGGGAATTCCCTTTCCGGATCGGTTCCGCCCGAACTTGGTAAACTTTCGCGGCTGGAGGAGCTATATCTAGGTGGGAATGCCCTCACGGGACGTCTTCCACGGAGTTTGATGCGATTGGATAGTCTTGAAACATTTCGCTTCGGTCGCCAAAGCCTTTGTGCCCCTGCCGACGATGAATTTCAGATGTGGCTGAACCGTATCCCGGATCATTCGGGACCAACATGTACAGCAACTGCATTGCACTTTGCAAGTGACATCCCGGATCAATCTTATTCACTTATGCTTCCTATTGCGCCACTGGTTCTGCCAGAAGCCCTAGGAGGTACTTCACCGGTTACGTACACCCTGACTCCCTCGCTCCCCGCCGGGCTCGTGTACGACTCATCGACCCGCACGATCAGCGGAATGCCGACGATGGTAACTTCAAGTCCGATTCCTAATACCTACAAGGCGACTGATGCAATCGGGGCAACGGATGGTCTGGTGTTTACTATTGAAGTCTCCGGCCCAGTTGCGTCGGAGCAGGAGGAGCTGCCGGAATCGTTCATGGTCCGTGGAAACTACCCCAACCCTTTCCGGGAATCCACGCGTCTGGTCGTCGACCTACCCTGGTCCGCCACCCTGAACGTGGAGGTATTTGATGTGGTGGGACGGCGCGTACTTTCTCCGCCTCCGGTCAATCTTACCGCTGGTTGGAGCCGGAGCATCCGCCTCGAAGGCACGGCACTGCCCTCGGGCCTGTATTTGTATCGGATTCAGGCAGACTCACCGGCGGGAATTCAAATACAAGCCGGCCGCTTCCTGCACGTGCGGTAGTGAATGTGCAGGTGTGGATACGGCTTAAGAAGAGTCCAACGGAGTGTGTATTGGGAATCCATGGCCGACCGGAAACTCTGAACCTCTTCGGCCTTCGTAGACCAGGTGCCCCGTCGAATCGTTACGAATGAATCTCTTTTTTGCTGGCCAAGTGCATGTAAGAAAGATGTCTTGTGGTGACATCAAATCCACGGTTCTCTCAACCTGTACTTCCACCACTTGCGAGGAGTGCGTGATGGTCTGCTATTTCCGATGCAGGGCAGTGCGCGATCTATAGCACCCTCGTGTGCAGGGTAGCCTAATCTAAGCTGAAGTGACCCGTCATATTTCGCACAAAATCTACTGGACCTACCCTCATTCCATGTGAGGTTTGGCATAGGGCAATCTTAACGGGAGGCAAATAGAATAGCGGAGGGCAACTCACGCACTCCACCAATAAATGGTGACGAACAAGAAAATAGGGGCTATACGAAAAGAGTGTTATTTTGCGTCTTCCGCCATCACATTAATCCTTTACCCAAATGCAAATGTCTTCATTTAGAGCGGGGTCCCCTACTCACGACTATGTTCCGACAGCAATATAATCATTGGGATCCCTGGCATCCGTACGGAACTTTCGGGCAGATAAGACTCTTGGCTACACACAGTGCGGTAGTGTCTGAATCGCTGTGTATGACGAACTGGCGCCCAGAGGTTTATACTAATCCTATTCTCGGGCGTTGAAAGTTCAATATATTAGCTACGTCCCAGGTGCCCTCACAACCCTGTGTCAGTAATCTTTCATAAACCGCAAGACTCTCCTGATCCATGCAGTCCCTCAACAAATTCGACGCTGTTGCTTCTCGTCGTCAATTCCTTCACACATCCGGTGCATTTGCACTAGGCTTTTCTGGACTACACGCATTTATGGGCTGTAATCCTTCTCGCACACCGTTGAATGAAAGGTTTGGGCCGTTAGTATCGGATCCCGCTGGGATCATGGATTTGCCCTCGGGATTCAGCTATAAAATTGTTTCTCGGGTGGGTGATCCAATGAATGATGGCTTTTTTGTACCCGGTGCAGCAGATGGCATGGCTGCTTTCGAAGGACCCTCTGGACAGTCGATTGTCGTACGAAATCATGAAGTAAACCCTGGGGCAGATCCTGCTATGGGAGCCTTTGGCGCAGACAATGCATTGTTGAGTAGGTTGGATCCCTATCTCCTTTATGATCCTGGGGCGGATGGAAATCCCGCATTGGGAGGTACCACAACATTCGTGTACGATACCGCAAGACAGGAACTGGTTTCACAGTATCTGAGCCTCGCGGGCACACTTCGCAATTGTGCAGGCGGGCCCACGCCGTGGAATACCTGGATTACCTGCGAGGAAATCACTACACGGGCCGGAGAGGACGAAGCAGCCAAGGATCACGGCTACGCCTTTCAGGTTCCGGCGAGTGCGACGCCGACGATTGCCATCCCTGAACCACTCCGTGCAATGGGTCGGTTCAATCGCGAAGCAGTGGCTGTAGATCCAGCAGCAAACATTATTTACCAGACAGAAGATACCCACGACGGTCTCATCTATCGGTTCATACCGGACGATCCGTCGGATATCGCAGCAGGCGGTCGACTTCAGGCGCTTCGTGTCAGAGACCGGGCCAGCCTGGATACACGCAACTGGGATGCACAGACAGTCCCTGTCGGGACCGAACTGGAGATAGATTGGCTGGACATTGAAGATGTTGAGGCACCTTTGGATGATCTGCGTCTTCGGGGGTTCGATCAGGGAGCGGCCAGATTTGCACGCGGGGAGGGGATGTGGTATGGCAATGATGCGGTGTACTTTGCCTGCACAAATGGAGGGAAAGCCGAGTGTGGTCAGATTTGGCGTCTAATTCCCGACGGAACGCTCGAGCTATTCATCGAGCCGAATGATCCGGGCCTTATTGAAAACGCAGATAACTTGACCGTAACGCCCTGGGGTGATCTGATCGTATGCGAAGACGGCTCAAACGAGCAGTTTCTTGTCGGAGTTACCCCCAAAGGAGAGCTCTACAAGTTTGCCCGCAATGCGGTCAGCAACTCCGAGATGGCCGGCGCAACGTTCTCTCCAGACGGAACGACACTGTTTGTAAATATTCAACACGATGGGCTGACCCTGGCCATCACCGGCCAATGGGTCTAGTGGACTTTTCGTGTGACTGTGGTCAATCGAAAAGTAGTTCTTCAATCTCCCCGAAAATCTCCCGATAGTATCTCCGGGCCCTTCGCGGGGACATGGTGCGCGCGTTATACAGATTACCGGATTCTACCGATGGGTTGGCGTCCTGGAGATCAAAATTCAGCAGGACATGGACTCCATTGTCAGCCTGTGTTATCAGTGCTGAAACTTTCATGCGCGTAGGCCCGCCGGAAAGGAATGCGAAGAAAGCGCCCTCGGCACGGTAATCAGTGTTAATGATGCCCTCGTCTTTCTCCGCGTCAATAATTGCAAATCCTTCCTCGGCAAGGGCCTGCACAGTGGCGTCAAAAACGGGATTGTAATCCAAAGAATAGGTACGCGAGCGATCTTCTGCAGGTAGGCTTTGTGTGGTTGCGCAGCCTGCGACCAAAAGGGCGAGTAACAGGAAACGTTTCATGGACTCTGGTATTGGGTAGTTTAAATTGTTCTGTTTACCATTATACGCCTTAAAAGCGGCGAAAGTAACGTGGTGTCAGTCGTCGGTTGAGACGGTGAGGGTAATTTCCGGGTGCGTGCTTGGTGCGGTAACCGCGTTCAATACCTCAAAGGATATCAGGTAGGGGTCTTCCTGTTCAAGAGTTTTTAATACAAATGTTGTCGTGGTGTGGGGGCTAACCTCAATAATATCAATATCGTCGTGGAATCTCCACTCCGAAGTGTTCCGCAGAATGAAGCGGGCATCTGAGTGATTTTCCAGCTGTACATTCAGGACTGAGGTTCCTCCCCTAAATTCTGCCCCGGCAACGGTAATTGAGGCGTAAATGAGCGGGAGGATTTCGGACTCTCTGCCAATGAGTGTATTTCGGTGCCAGGCGATAGTACGGCGGGCGCGCAGACCTTCATGGATCCCCTCCGCTGTTCGCTCTTCTGCAAACACCAATGTGACGGGACGATGCCCTCCCTGGGCCACCTCAAAGTCCCAGTCAATGAGTCCATGAATATCGCTGGTACCAAGGATGGCCAAGTTGTGGGTCAGCGCAATCTCGAGTGCCTCGTCGGAGTAATCGAATTGGTTAACCACTTCTATTCCCTGTAACAAATCCGCGGCAATAAGCTCCCTATGCATATCCTCGAGTGTTGCCACACCATCTGAGCGCTGCGAGGTCCACGCGGGATGATTCCAGAATGTAAAACCACCCTGGCGTGCAACTTCTTCAAATACTCCCATAATATCCTTTGCTTCTTCACCGACCGGGGCTACCAACGCATTGGCATCGGTAATAAAGATGGCGTTCGCATGTCCAGGTGGCATGGACCGCGTAATTTCGGAGCCGGAAATAACGATCAGCGGGTTGTCTCCATTTGCGTTCGAAGCTACGGCAAAGGAGCGATTGTGGTCAGGATTCGGAATATCGTGCCGATGGGGCTGATATTCCAGATGGTCAGTGATTGCTATTGCATCGAGTCCATCGCGGTGCGCCTCCTGGACTCGGATATTCGGCCAAACGCTTCCATCGGAGAAAACGGTATGCATATGCAGGTCGCAGGTCAACGTATAGTATCCAGGTACATCAGGAAAATCAATGGTACGATTTTCTTGTGCCAGAGCACTACCAGAAACAGCCAGGGTGGTGAGAGTAATCAGGATGCGGTACATGGGTATCGGGGTATGAGACAAGGAATAGGTGCGTTACAGTTCAATTGTGTATCTGTATCGTTTAACTAGTGAAATTTAAACACACCGGAGCAATGTTTTCCCCATCAATGCTAAGGCATACCAAGATTATTTCAACCCTAGGGCCTGCTTCAGGCGATCGTGATACAATCAGTGAACTGATTGAGGCAGGGACGAATGTCGTTCGCTTGAATTTTTCACACGGCACTCACGAGGATCATCGTGCTTCGGTTTCATTTGTTCGTGAGGAGGCTGCAAAACAGGGACGGCAGATAGCAATCCTTCAGGATCTACAGGGGCCGTGTATTCGTGTGGGCCCTGTTAAAGGGGGAGTCGTTGAGTTGCATGAAGGAACAGAGGTGAAAATATCTCCTTCTGTAGACGCCGAGTCATCCGCAGAACACCTATATATAAGCTACAAAGCCTTAGCAACGGACCTGGCGCCAGGGGGACGCATTTTGATCGATGATGGTCGCCTGGAGCTCACGGTCAAATCAATTTCAGGGGGAGAGGTGCTAGCAAATGTGGACGTTGGCGGGGAATTAAAGTCACGAAAGGGGGTCAATTTTCCGCGCGTACGTACGAGTGGGCCTGCGCTCACAGGAAAAGATCTTGCAGACCTGGAAGTGGGGATTGATCTGAATGTTGACTGGATCGCACTGTCTTTTGTGCGTAACGAGTCGGATGTCGTACACCTGCGCAAGCATCTCAGGGCCGCAGGTCACCGGGCGGGAATTATTGCAAAGATTGAAAAACCTGAAGCGTTTGAGGCCATCGACAATATTCTGGCGGTCAGTGATGGTATCATGGTCGCACGTGGTGATCTAGGGATTGAAATGCCTATGGCATTGATCCCCCACGCACAGAAGACGATTATTCACAAATGCCTCCTGGCCGGTAAACCGGTGATCACAGCGACCCAAATGCTGGAGAGCATGATTGAAAACCACGTTCCCACACGGGCGGAAGCCAGTGACGTAGCAAATGCGGTCCTTGATGGGACAGATGCTGTAATGCTGAGCGGAGAGACTGCTGTGGGGTGCCATCCCGCACACGTGGTCAAGGCTATGTTCAGGATCATCAGATCCGCAGAAGAACACTGGTATGCGCTCCCCAAAAACAGCCGTGGACTTCCAGATGGATTGAATTCAGTTGAGGCCTTTGAGGATATCACAGATGCGGTGAGCCTGACTGCATGTGAGTTGGCTGCGAATATCGGGGCGCGGGCCTTGGTCTGTCTTACTGCGTCAGGTGCAACAGCTAGATCGCTTGCCAAACATCGTCCGCGTATGCCGGTATATGCATTCACGGATGCACCAAACGTCATTGGACAAGTAGGAGTACTCTGGGGAACAAAAGCATTCCAGATCCCTTTTCAGAGCGATACCGATGCCGGGGTCAGGCTGGTTCAGCAGACCCTGGTCAGTAAAGGGTATATAAGGAGTGGGGATTCCATCGTTATATGCGCGGGGATGCCTCTACCTCGAAAAGGGCGCACCAACTTGGTTCATGTAAGCTACGTGGATTGATCCATGAAGAACACGCCAATCTGGATTCTATGCATGCTGGTTTGTCTATCAGGGTGCTCCAGTAACTCATTCCTCGGTTCGCGGTACGAAAACTTTTCTGCGTACTACAACACGTACTACAATGCTGAGCGCGCGCTTTCCGAGGGCATCCGTAATTTCGAGGAAGGTGTGGAACAGAGCCCGGTTAACAAAGATGTGTTTCTCTCCCTGTTTGCACGCAGTGACCAAGCGACAACGCAACGCAAGCCGTTTGAAGATGCCATCACGAAGAGTATAGATATTCTTCAAAATCATCCTAATTCCAAATGGGTGGATGACGCAATCATGCTCATTGGAAAGGCATGGTTCTTCACACTCAATTTTGTTGGCGCCGAAGAAAAGTTTAACGATATCCTGGAGTTGGATTCCCCATTAAGAGATGAAGCCAATTTTTGGTTGGCACGCACATTGATAGCCAGCCAGTCCTATGAAGAAGCATTCACGCACTTGCAGGCTCTTCTCAGTGCGGAAGAGATTTCCCGTCGCTGGGAACCACGTTATCGACTTGCACTGGCTGAGTTACACATACAGAACGAAAACTGGGAGGAGGCTGCAATTGAACTGGAAACCGGCTTGGATGCTGGTCTGAATGACAACGGCCTGGTCGCCAAAGCTCGGTTCCTGCAGGGACAGTTGATGGAGAAGCTCGGTCGGTACGAGGATGCAATTGCTGCATACGAACTTGTACAGCGCTACAAGCCGTTCTATGAACTTTCCTATGCCGCCCACTTCAGTGTCGTTCGGGCTGCCGCTGATCATGTTGATGCAGATTTGGCAATGGAGAAACTGCGGCGCATGGAGCGTGATGATAAGAATTACGATTATCGGGCAGAATTAGCTTATTTGCGGGGGCGTGTGCTGGTGGCACAGGGGCATTATGATGAGGCACTGGACCAGTATTATGAATTACTCTACGATCCTACTCTAGGCGGAGCGCAAATGCGTGGGCGGGTGCACTATGCGCTGGGTGCTTATTATCGGGATATAGAGCTTGACTACCCGTACGCGGCTGCACATTTTGATACGGCCTCCCAGGCAATCATCATCCCTGCCTTCGCAGGAGGATCGCGGAATGCGGCATCAATTCCCCCCAAGCCGTCTCCCAGTGCCATTACTGACATGGACGAGCAGGCCGAAACCTTTGGAAGTTTTTCCGATGTACTTGATGAGATCATATTAATGGACTCGTTGCTGTATCTCGGGACACTGGATGACAGCAGCTTTGCAGAGGTTGTTCTTGAGCTGCGGCAGCGTAGAGCGGATGAAATAGCTGAGATGCAGCGTCAATTGCGTCAGCGTGAGTCTGAGGCTGCTTTCGTAGGAAGTGGAGGTGCAACAGATTACGAGAACGGAGGTGGACAAACGCTTGTAGCAGGATCCGAGGGTGAAGCAGGTTTTCTCTACCACAGGGATCAGTTGCGGATGGAGCAGGCACGGCAGGATTTCATATTGATCTGGGGTGAGCGCCCGTTGGCCCCCAATTGGCGTCGGATCGCAGCCATTGAAGCTGCACAGGCCGAGTTGACAGAGGGAGAGGAAGGAGGAGCATTGCAGCCCACATTGAACATAAGTATGCCGATTGTGGATGTTTCTGCCGTGCCCCGGAGCCCAGAGGCGTTTGATGAGATGCTGAGTGATCGGGCGAATGCGAGGTACGAACTTGCTAATGTGCTGTTTTTATCCATGAATCTTCCTGATTCGGCGGCCGTGTGGTATCGGATGGTGATTGAAGAGGACTTTGCCGAAAGTGTCGCGCAGCGGGCCTACTATGCGCTGGCAGAAGTGCAACAGGTCCTGGGAGACACATTGGCGGCCAATCGTTTGTATGAGCTCATCGTCTCCGACTATCCAGATTCGGACTTTGTAACGCAGGCCTATACCCAGCTTGGACGCCCTGTTCCCGAGCGTGCATCCACCGATTCATTGACGCTGGCGGAAGAGGACTTCGTAAAGTATCAAACTGAATTAGAGGAGAATAAACCGGAGGAAGTAGTGACCACAATGCTGGATCTTGCCCTTAAGTGGCCCACTACCCCCACAGCGCCGCAGGCACTACATCTTGCAGGAACAGCCTACCTGCAATGGGCAGCCAGAGATAGTCTAGATGTACTAGCGGAGCTACCTGTGCAGGCTGATGCCACCCGTATGGAAGCGGCGGGGTTTTACTCCAGACTGGATTCCACTGCGACTGCGGAGGACAGTCTGCTGACACTTCCTTTGGTACTTGGACATGTTCAAAGCAATTTCCCCAATTATTTCCGTGAAGATCGTATAGGGCGTCTTTTAAATGTACTTGAGGAGGAGAGGGTATTGCGCAAGGCGATTGCCGATTCGATACGAATGGCGGATTCACTTGCCACCCTACAGGCGTTGGCGGTTGCTGATTCAATACGAATGGCGGATTCGCTTGCCACCCAGCAAGTATTGGTGATGGCCGACTCAATCGCGCAATTACAGGCCGCTCCCGACTCACTTGCTCAAATGTTGCTAGCGGACTCATTGGGAATAACTGTAGATTCGCTTTTACAACTCATGCAGATGAATTCGTTGGTGGTAGCGTTGGACTCTGCGGCGGCGGACTCAGCGTTAATTGCCCGACCCCTTCAGGGCGCATTGACAACCACAAGCGATTCACTGGATCAGGCCCTGGAAAGCGAGGAAGCAGCAGAATCAGAGGATTTGCTCGATTCAGAGGATCCTGAGCGCGCTTTGCCTGCAGTTCCGCCCGATGAGCAAGTACCAGACGAAGACGAAATGATTGATCCGAGTCTGGGAAATATAGATTGGTCCAGAGGGGGCTATACCTTACATCTTATTACCTATCCCGACCATGAGATGGCCAAGGCGTTTGTCTCAAACTATGGCCGTTCGCTACAGGATGTCGGGCATCCGCTTGACATTTATGGTGCGGTGGCTCAGGAGGGTATCGAGTTCAGGGTCGGGCTTGGGCTTTTTGATACGGTCCGGGAAGCGGAGGCAGTCATGCAACAGCTCGCGGGCCGAATACCAAGCGAGTCACGCGTATCTCGCATTCAGGGGAGTCAGTAGTTGATAGTCTCCTGAATAGGGATTTAGAAACAGTTTTATATCCTGACGAGTAAACCCTTGCTGTCAACTACGTATTCGAAAACGTAACGCTTGAGGGGGCCGGATGGGGCCAGAAAACTCTAACTCAAACCAGAACACAGGAGGGTCCGGGCCTGGACCGCCACGTTCACCCAGGCGCCGAATACGCTACATGTGGATTTATGTAGTGCTGCTCGGCTTTCTTCTATTCAATCTCATATTCTCCCTTGGGCGTCGCGATCCGAACACGATTCCGTACAGCACATTTCTGAGTTATGTTTCCCAGGGTTACGTCGAAAGTGTAACGATCCGTAATGATCGCCAAGTAACGGGAAAACTAACGGATGCCGGAATTGAGGCACTCGGAGTCAGCACCGAGAGCAATCAAGGGCTGCTTGGAAGTGAACGGGATCCAGCATTGTTTACTACTACTAAGACGGCAACACACGATCTGGTTACCTTCCTTGAAGAGCAGAACGCGAGTCAGCAGGATGCTTCTGTTTTATTTGATGTCGCCCACCAGAATAACTGGTTGGGCGGAGCATTTGTGTGGTTGCTGCCTCTGGCGCTTATCCTGCTTCTTTGGGTTATTATTCTTCGACGCGCAGGCCCCGGTTCTCAGGTATTGAATATTGGTAAAAACCGGGCGGTACTCTTTGAATCACTCGGAAAGCCCACCGTCACGTTTGAAGATGTGGCAGGGCTAATGGAGGCCAAAGAAGAAGTAGAAGAGGTTGTGGAATTCCTCAAAAATCCCAAAAAGTTTACAAAACTGGGAGGTGTATTGCCCAAGGGCGTGCTTCTTGTTGGTCCGCCGGGAACCGGCAAGACGTTAATGGGCAAGGCAGTTGCAGGAGAGGCAGGAGCGCCTTTTTTCTCGATCAGCGGCAGTGATTTTGTAGAGATGTTTGTTGGGGTAGGGGCCGCGCGTGTGCGCGACCTGTTTAAGAAAGCCAAAGAGAAAGCCCCCTGCATAATCTTCATTGACGAGATTGATGCAATTGGTCGCAGCCGGGGACGTAGCATGATGATGGGCGGCAACGATGAGCGTGAGAATACACTCAATCAGTTGCTGGTGGAAATGGATGGGTTCAATACGAATAAAGGCGTCATTATCATGGCCGCCACCAACCGCCCTGATGTACTTGACGCAGCCTTACTAAGGCCCGGACGTTTCGATCGCCAGATCCTGATTGATCGTCCAGATCGCATGGAGCGTGCCATGATATTTAAAGTCCACACCCGCGACCTAGTCCTGGCAGACGATGTGGAGCATGACGTCTTGGCCTCCCAGACTCCCGGTTTTGCTGGTGCGGAAATTGCAAATGTTTGCAACGAAGCTGCGCTTCTGGCAGCACGTCTGGACAAGGAGGCTATACACATGGAGGATTTTGAGCAGGCGATTGACCGTGTGATCGGAGGACTTGAGAAGAAGAACAAGCTGATCAAACCGGAGGAGAAAAAGATTGTCGCCTACCACGAAGCAGGCCATGCAATTGCCGGTTGGTATTTGCCCAATACGGATCCGGTCATTAAGGTGTCCATTGTTCCCAGAGGATTGGCCGCGCTGGGTTACGCACAATCTTTACCAGATGAACGGTACATCACCACACGTGAGGCCTTCCTGGATCAGATGACAATGATGATGGGAGGGCGGGTAGCCGAAGAAATCAAGTTTGGTCAGCTGTCCACAGGTGCCCAGAATGATCTGGAGCGCATTACCAAGACGGCCTACGCTATGGTGGTGGATTTCGGGATGAGTGAAAAGGTTGGGCACGTGAGTTTTAACTTGTCCGGTAATCGTAACAAAACTCCCATGTTCGAGAAGCCGTACTCCGAGTCCATGGCGAAAACGATTGACGAAGAGGTACGTGCAATCATTGATGGTGCACGTCAGCGGGCCTGGGATCTCCTTAATGAGAAAAGAGACCGGCTGGAAGAACTCGCACAGTTGCTCCTGGAGCAGGAAGTTTTAGGTCCCCGGGATCTCGTAAGCGTTTTGGGCGAGCGACCTTTTGGTGAGTATGTATCGTTGAATGGCGTCCCGGAACGGAAAAAGGACGAAGACGCTGTGCCCGAGCCAACCCAGGAACAGGAGGCAGTGGCAACAACCTGATCAGCAGAACTTTCGCAAAAAATTCAAAAAAGGTTTTTTGAGAGATGTGCAACTTTAATAAAAAAAGTCGTATATTGAAAGGCTGTAAAGAAAACCGTCCGGGCACCTGCGATAAAAATTCGCAGCAATACCCGATAAATAAAGACTGAATAATTAAGTGCCAACAATACAGCAACTTGTTCGAAAGGGTCGCCACCCGAAGGTGAAAAAGGCAAAGGCGGCCGCGTTGCAGGGTAATCCGCAGCGCCGGGGCGTATGCACGCGTGTATACACCACGACACCGAAAAAGCCAAACTCTGCTCTGCGGAAAGTGGCCAAGGTGCGCCTCACGAATCAGATCGAAGTCATCGCCTATATCCCGGGGGAGGGACATAACCTCCAGGAGCACTCAATTGTGCTGGTGAGAGGGGGGCGTGTCAAGGACTTGCCTGGTGTGAAGTATCACATTGTGCGAGGTGCACTGGATACTTCCGGTGTGGAAGACAGAACCCAGTCACGCTCAAAGTATGGCGCAAAGCGGCCAAAGAGATGATCAAAAAAGCCATTTTTGGGCGGCAGGATATCAAACATATGCTGTCACCGCACTAACAGATGCGTAGAAAATCAGCTGAGCGGCGTTCGGTCACGCCGGATCCAAAATATCAGGATGCACTAGTGGCGCAGTTCGTCAATTACGTTATGCTCCACGGCAAGAAAAGTGTTGCCCGGAGAATCGTTTACGATGCGTTCACGCAAATTGAGCAGCGTTCCGGAGAGCCGGGCTTGGACATTTTCCGTAAGGCGATTGAAAATGTTGCCCCTCTGGTTGAAGTGCGCAGTCGGCGTGTGGGTGGAGCAACCTATCAGGTTCCCATCGAAGTTCGTGCAGAACGTCGGACCGCCCTGGCTTTCAGATGGATCATCCAACAAGCATCAAAAAGATCCGATCGTTCAATGGCGCAGCGACTGGCGGGAGAACTTTATTCTGCTTCAAAGGGAGAAGGTGCTGCGGTCAAGAAAAAAGATGACACACACAGAATGGCAGAGTCAAATAAAGCATTTGCACACTTCAGACTGTAGATGACTGTGATTCAAATGAACACGCTTAAGGACTCCAAACTTTGCCGCATGCGCAATATTGGCATTATGGCCCATATTGACGCAGGTAAAACCACAACAACCGAGCGAATTCTCTTCTACACGGGGCGGCTGCATCGGATGGGGGAGGTCCATGAGGGTGGTGCCACCATGGACTGGATGGAGCAGGAAAAGGAACGTGGGATTACGATCACCAGCGCTGCTACGACCTGTTTCTGGAAAAAAGCAAACACTGAGTACAGGATCAACATCATCGATACGCCCGGTCATGTTGATTTCACGGTCGAGGTCGAACGGTCACTGCGCGTTCTGGACGGTGCCGTGGCACTGTTCTGTGCTGTCGGTGGCGTTGAGCCACAGTCAGAGACAGTGTGGCGGCAGGCTAACAAGTATCGGGTGCCCCGGATTGCATTCGTAAACAAGATGGATCGGACTGGTGCAGACTTTACTACGGCACTTAATTCGATGAAGGATCGCCTCAAGGCCAACCCTGTGCCCGTTCAGATTCCGATCGGAGCCGGTGCATTGTTCAGCGGGGTCATTGACCTGATCATGAATAAAGCCATCATCTGGCACGATAAAACACAGGGCTCAACATGGGACCTGATTGATATTCCCAAGGATCTTGTCAAGGAAGCCAGACACTGGCGGATTCTCCTACTGGAATCCGTAGTTGAGCATAACGACAATCTGCTCATGAAGTATCTCGAAGGCGAGGAGATTACCGCCGAAGAGATCCGGGCTACGGTACGCTCAGCCACGTTAAACCTGGATATTACCCCTGTATTCTGTGGTTCGGCGTTCAAAAACAAGGGGATTCAGCGTCTGTTGGACGGTGTAGTTGACTATTTACCAAGCCCATCAGATGTCCAGTCGGTAGTAGGTTCCGTGCCTGGTTCCGGCAAGGAGGTCGTACGTGCTCCACAGGCGGACGCACCGTTTTCTGCGATTGCTTTCAAGATCGCTACCGATCCTTATGTCGGAAAGCTTACGTTCTTCAGGGTTTACAGTGGAGCGCTGGATAAGGGCACCCAGGTATACAACTCGACGACAGGTCGCAAGGAGCGGATCGGAAGACTCCTCTTCATGCACGCCAAAGATCGTGAAGATGTGACTCGCGTTGAAGCCGGTGATATCGCGGCAGCCGTGGGACTGAAAAACATCAAGACCGGAGACACCCTCTCTGATCCCAACCATCCGGTGATCCTGGAGCAGATGGATTTTCCGGATCCCGTGATCCGCATCGCTATAGAGCCCAAAACAAAAGCGGACAGCGATAAGCTGTCCGCCGGTCTCCAGAAGCTTGCAGAAGAGGATCCAACCTTCAAAGTTTCTATTGACCCGGAGACCGGCCAGACTCTCATTGCGGGTATGGGGGAGTTGTACCTGGAGATCATCGTGGATCGCCTGCGTAGAGAATTCAAGGTCGAAGCCAATGTGGGCAAACCCCAGGTGGCATACAGGGAAGCGTTCAGGACGCCGGTCCTCGAGCGGTACACGCACAAGAAACAAACCGGTGGACGCGGGCAGTATGCTGTTGTTGAGATGGAGATCGGTCCCAACGAAAGCGGTGTCGGGTTTGAGTTTGTCAACGAGGTGGTTGGTGGTGCCATACCCAAGGAGTTTATTCCGAGCGTTCACAAGGGTCTCAAGAATGCAGTGAGCCACGGGCCACTCGCAGGATACCCGGTAGAAGGTGTTAGGGTGCGTCTTTTTGACGGGAAGCACCACGATGTAGACTCTGACCAAAATGCCTTCGAAATTGCTGGGCAAATGGCATTCAGAAGTGCAGCAAGACGCGCAAATCCCGTTCTCATGGAGCCACTCATGAAAGTAGAGGTGATTACACCAGAAGAGTACATGGGAGATGTAATCGGTGATCTGAATGGTCGTCGGGGTCGGATCATGTCAATGGACCAGCGACAGGATGCCCGAGTCGTCAAAGCACTGGTTCCTCTCTCAGAAATGTTTGGCTACTCGACAGATATGCGATCATTAACACAGGGGCGGGCAATCTATACGATGCAGTTCGAATCATATGAGCCCGCTCCCAAATCTGTAGCGGAGAAGGTTATTCTTTCCAGTTACGGCAAAACAGGCTAGCAAAATTAACCAACCAGTTTTTAGTTAGGCAAATCAATGGCAAAGGAAGTATTTCAGCGGACGAAGCCGCATGTGAATGTG
>JAPPGC010000046.1 GCA_028875125.1 Bacteroidota bacterium
TTCAATCGTATTCAGTGGCTCACTTCGTTCGGAATACTCATACGAGACAAATTTTTGTGAATAGATTGTGGATAACTTTATCAACTTGTTTTCACGAAGCCCTTAACTTTATTGGTCGCGCTGTCTGTGCAATCGCGTGATTATCTTATTTTCATGTTGTGTGTTGTGTTTTTTTGAAACTTTACCCTGAATGCTAACTGCGGATTCTGTTTGGGAGGAGTGTCTTGTAGTGATCCGGGACAACGTTAGTCCTCAATGCTTCCAAACTTGGTTCACGCCTCTGGAAGCTGTAACCTTGGAGGAAGAAGAAGGCTTCTCAAAGCTAACCCTGCGGGTGCCCGGTCCCTTTCACTACGAGTACCTTGAGGGACAGTATAACCTGCTCCTCCGGACAACCCTGACCCGCGTACTTGGCGAGAAAAATCGTCTGTCTTACGAGGTAGTCGTCATACAGGAGGATTCACGACCCCAAGAGACCCAAGAGACCCAAAACACGTATCAGGTGCCTGCCTCTGACAGTGTCGGTCACCACAAACCTGTACCTCAACCAGAGCCAACTGCCCCCTCTGTGGTGAAAAGTCAACTGATGGAAAATTACACCTTCGACAAGTTTGTCGTTGGTGATTGCAACCAGTTGGCCTACAGTGTTGCCCGGGCAATTGCTGACTTGCCTGGCGGTACCGCCTATAACCCGTTTCTCGTCTACGGCGGCGTCGGACTGGGAAAAACTCACCTCATTCACGCCATCGGAAACCATATCCTGAATTGGAACTCGGACAAGAAAGTCTCCTACATTTCGAGCGAGCGGTTCACAAACGATTTTGTGCAGGCAATCCAGGAGAAAAAAGTTCAAAGTTTCTCCAGATACTACCGAAATGTAGATGTCCTAATTATTGACGATGTCCAGTTCTTCGGCGGGAAAGAGAAAACACAGGAAGAATTCTTTTGTGTCTTCAACGAGTTGCAGCAGAACGGCAACCAGATTGTACTTAGTGCAGATCGGCCTCCAAAAGAAATCGAGGGCATTGAGGATCGGCTGCTCTCCCGCTTTTGCTGGGGCCTCCAGGCAGACCTTCAACCCCCGGACCTAGAGACCCGTACGGCCATATTGATGCGGAAAGCGAATGAGATCGGCCTGACCCTGCCTCATGGCGTGATTGACTACATTGCCCAGAACATTACAAAAAACATTCGTGAACTTGAGGGAGCACTTGTGCGTCTGCTGGCACAGGCAACCTATACAACACAGACGATTGACGAATCCCTGGCAAAAAATGCACTAAAGGATTTCGTCACCCGTCCGCATGCCATGCTGTCCATTGACAGGATCCAGCGGCTGGTTTGTGATTATTTCGGTATTGACCAAAATCGCCTGCATGAAAAAACAAAAAAACGGGAGATAGTACAAGTACGTCAATTAGCTATGTATCTTTGTCGTGAGCTGGATTACACCCACAAGGCGATCGGTCTCCAGTTTGGAGGTCGCGATCACTCAACCGTTGTTCATGCTGTAAAAAGTGTTAATAACCTCATTGAAACGGACATTAATTACCGTAACCGTGTGGCTGATATCCGACGCAAAGTTAATCTTCTGACTTAACGCAGAGATTCTCTGCACTCTCCATGAAGTTCTCAATCAACAGCAACGTCCTTTCCGAAGCGCTGGACATCGTTAGTGGTGCCTTGTCGAATAAACCCAAGTCGGATATCTGGAAATGTGTCCACTTACACCGACTGGGGGATACGCTCCAATTGAGGACGATGGATTCCGAGCTTGGTTTTTCCATTCGACATACCCTCTCGATGGACTTTTCCAGCGAACCGGATGAGGACCTTGACCAGATCGCTGTACCTGCCCAACATTTCCTGGAGGCTTGTCGAGCCCTGCCGGATGTGCCGATAACTTTTGAAGCCCGTCAAGACTACAGCATCGTGCTCGAACACGAAAACGGCAGATATGTCTGGATGGGCTACAATGGCACACAGTTCCCTGACTTCCCGCTGATTTCCGAGGAGGAATCCGTAACGATCGACCGGAGACGCCTGAAACAAGCTTGGGACTTGGTGGGCTTCGCCGCAAGCAAAGATTCGTCCAGGATCGGCATGATGGGCTTTTACCTGGAGATAGAAAAAGATGTCGTGCGGGGCATTACCACTGACGGCCACCGGCTGGCGATGTGTGCTCTTAAGGGGGTTGATAATGATACCAATGCAACCGCTCTCATTCCGCTCAAGGTGTTCCAACAGGCAACTCGCATTGCTGGCGAGGACGAGTGTACCATACAGACAAACAAGGACAGCATCAGTTTCTCTTTTGGTTCCACCTGTTTGGTGAGCACACTTATTGACGCCAAGTTTCCAAATTACCGGCGCGTGATCCCCACAAGTAACGACAAGGTAGTCCACCTGCGCAAGGACGATCTATACAACAGCGTGCGTCGAGTAAATATATTCGCATCACGTGCGTCACACCAAGTTATTCTGGACTGCAAAGAGGCAGAGGTTGAGGTCAGCGCTCATGATCCTGAGCGATCCAGCAAAGGACGAGAGAGGATCCACTGTGAGTACCTCGGAGACCGTATGCAGATCGGATTTAATGCAACCTATCTCCAGGAATCCCTGAGGTATGTCCCTGCAGAGGACATTAATCTTGCATTGGGTACGCCAAGTCGCGCGGCACTCATCACACCCGTGGAGCAAGATGAATCTTTTGAGTGCACGATCCTGATAATGCCGGTCATGCTCAACACGTTCCAGCCCTGATTTTTGGGTTTGAACTTTGCTGTAGCCTTTGGCGTACCACTCTGCTACGCTGAAAAAACGCCCAAGACTGCAAGGGATGGAAACTCAAAGTTACAAGACCACTAGCGCCAATGCCAAGATGGTGCAGCAGAAATGGTATGTCATTGACGCAGAGCAAGCCGTGGTGGGGCGTCTGGCCTCACGAGTAGCAACCATCTTGCGAGGCAAGCACAAGCCGATTTTCACGCCGCATGTAGATACCGGGGACTATGTGATTATTGTCAACGCAGACAAGGTCCGCTTTACCGGTAACAAGGAAGATGCAAAACTCTACTACAGTTACAGCGGTTATCCGGGTGGCCTAAAATCACGCACAGCGCGAACCATGCGTGCGAAAAAGCCAGAGCACCTCTTACGCCATGCTGTCAAAGGTATGTTGCCGAAAGGTGTACTGGGCCGGCAAATGTTGACCAAGCTTAAGATCTACGCGAGTGCCGAGCATCCCCATGGGGCACAGAACCCTGAAGAATTACCCGCTAATCCCGAATAAGTCCTAGTTGATCCATTAATGACCAACCCATCTGAGTTTGTAGCTGTCGGCCGCCGAAAAACTTCTACGGCGCGTGTTTATATGCGCCCGGGCTCCGGTCGCGTGACTATCAATCGCAGACCGCTTGAAGAGTACTTCAAAATGGAAACCAGAAGACATGTGCTTCTGTCTCCCTTTGAGGTCACCGAAACCTCAGGAATGTATGATCTGGTGGTCAACGTAAAGGGTGGCGGACTCACCGGACAGTCCGAAGCAATCCGCCTGGGTGCGTCGCGCGCACTGGTCCAGGCTGATGAGGAACGCCGGAAAGCACTTCGAGAGGCCGGATACCTGACGCGTGATCCCAGAATGGTGGAGCGCAAGAAGTACGGACAACCCAAGGCCCGCAAACGCTTCCAATTCTCTAAACGATAACCAAAAATCCCGCACAGGTTCTGATGCACGGCTGGGTGCCCTCCGGTTGGCCCTGCAAGTGATGATCCTGGTGGTCTAACCCAATCTCAAAATCATGAGTAATGCCGTAACCGATCACGGTTCAACCCAAGACCGGGTTTCTGTAGAAGATCTTCTGAAGGCCGGCACACATTTCGGTCACTTAACCAGTCGGTGGAATCCCAAGATGCGCAGCTACATCTTCATGCAGCGCAACGGAATCCATATTATTGATCTGCTACAAACCCAAAAACTTCTCACACGGGCAGCCGATACCGCGACACGCTTTGCCCGACAAGGTAAACCAGTACTTTTCGTCGGAACAAAAAAACAGGCAAAGCAAACCGTCCGGGAAGCTGCAGAGTCCTGTAAATCCCCCTTTGTTGTCGAACGCTGGCTCGGTGGAACGTTGACCAATTTTCAGACAATCCGGAACAGTATCCGCCGTATGGAGAATCTGGCCAAGATGGGCAGAGACGGGACGTTGGATCAGCTCAAAAAGAAAGAGCGCCTGATGAAATCCAGAGAACTGGAGAAGCTTCAGCGAAACCTTGGCGGTATCGCTGATATGCCCCGAACTCCTGGTTGCCTCTTCGTCGTGGATATGCGTCGAGAACGCATCGCAGTCAATGAGGCACGTAAACTTGGTATCCCGATCATCGCCATGGTTGATACCAACTGCGATCCTGATCTGGTGAATTACGTTATTCCCTGCAATGACGATGCATTTAAGTCCATCCAGATCATTACACATACGATCGCCCAGGCCGTAAATGAAGGGCGAAAACAGGCAGAGATCACCGCGGCCAACAAACAGGCGGAAAAGGAAAAGCGTCGGGAAGTAAGAGGGCGGAAGAGACCTCGTAAATAATTCAAACTCCAGTCTGTCTGGGCATCTGGCAAAGAATGTTCATAGGTACACAGGCAGGTTCAATTGCAATAGTCAGCTATGTCTCAGGCGACCAGTCTATTCAGGGGTCCATTCGAAACTGTACGGCCGGGATTGTATCCCGGAGGGTATCGTTCCCGTTCCGACATGGCTACTGTAGCTTAGTGGTATCACATTCTGGCAGCCTGTAAGATTTTAACAACAATAATGCAACCCATGACTCAGGTATCTATTTCAGCAAAGGATGTCAAGCGACTCCGTGACATGACCGGTGCGGGAATGATGGACTGCAAGCGGGCGCTCGGCGAAGCAAATGGTAGTCTTGACGCAGCCGTAGACCTATTGCGCAAGAAGGGACAGCGTGTTGCTGCAAAGCGTGCGGACCGTGAGGCCCTCCAGGGGCTCATTCTGACCCGTATTTCTGACTCCGGGCACACCGGAATCATCGTTGAGGTCAACTGCGAAACTGATTTTGTCGCTCGCAATGATGAGTTTGACGCTTTCGCCAATGAGGTGGCAGATCTTATTCTCGCATCGCGCCCGTCTGACCTGGATGCATTGCTGGCTTTGCCCCTCGCAGATGGACGTACCGTTGGCGAAGCCCTGATTGATCTTACTGGCAAGATTGGTGAGAAACTGGGCATCCGGCGTTTTTCGGTCCTGTCCGTTAAGGATGGTCAAGTGATTGACTACATCCATCCCGGCTCCCGCCTGGGTGTGTTGGTCACACTCTCCGGCACCGGCTCACTAGAGGAAACCGGAAGGGATGTCGCCATGCAGATCGCTGCATTGAACCCTCTTGCTGTACACCGTGAGGACGTGCCCTCGGACGTTCAGGCCAAAGAATTGGAGATCGGTAAGGAGTCTGCAAGACTTGAAGGCAAGCCGGAGCACCTCTTGGACAGGATTGCCAAAGGCAAACTGGAGCGTTTCTTTAAAGATAATGTCCTGGTGGAGCAACCTTTTGTCAAAGATGCTTCACTGCGCGTTCGGGATGTGCTGAAAAAGTCCGGGGCCAATGTTAGTGAATTTGTGCGCTGCGCATTAGGCGAGTGACCCGAACGCGGTCTCAGCTATGCCAAACCCTGAACCTCAAAGACCCGTCTACAAGCGTGTGCTTGTGAAACTCAGCGGCGAAGCGCTGCAGGGAAAGCTTTCCTTTGGTATTGACGACAAAGTACTTGCTACCTGGGTCAGGGAGTTGCGGGCCGTAGTAGAAACCGGGGTTGAGCTGGCCGTCGTTATTGGCGGCGGCAACATCTTCCGGGGCGTTTCTGCAGCTACCTGGAACATGACTCGAGCACACGGGGATTGTATGGGCATGTTAGCCACTATGATTAATGCCATGGCCCTGCAGGATGCCCTGGAACAGTTGGGCGTGCAAACACGACTGCAGTCAAGTATCAAGATGGAAGAAATCGCTGAATCTTTCATTCGCCGACGGGCCATACGCCATTTGGAAAAGGGGCGTGTAGTTATTTTTGGCGGAGGAACCGGCAACCCGTATTTTACTACTGACACGGCTGCTGCGCTCAGAGCTTTGGAGATTAGCGCGGATGTGCTAATCAAGGCTACTCGTGTGAGCGGGATATATTCGGCTGATCCAGAGCAACACAAGACCGCAGAACACTATGCGACCATTGCTGGCGATGAGGTTATTCGCAGGGGGCTGAAAGTTATGGATAAGACCGCCTTTACATTGTGCGAAGAGTCCAAGATGCCGATCGTGATTTGCAACGTGAACGAACCGGGCAACATACAGCGGATCGTTCAAGGAATGAAAGTGGGCTCTTACGTACATTGGGAGTAGCTTGCCGTGCCATCACCATGTTAGACGAGTTATTGGAGTTAATACTGTCGGACGCTGTGGACCACATGGAACGCTCTATGCAACATCTGGGCAAAGAGTTGCGAGCTGTCCGGGCGGGTCGAGCAACTCCTGCCATGCTACAGAATGTCAGAGTTGAATTCTACGGCAGTATTTCCCCGCTGAATCAGTTGTCCTCCATAAATTCTCCACAGCCGGATCTTCTGGTTGTGTCACCCTGGGATAAGTCCTCTATCAACGCCATTGAGAAAGCGATCCTGTCCGCCAATCTGGGACTGAACCCCTCCAATGACGGTGTACTGATCCGGGTACCGGTCCCTCCCTTGACGGAAGAGCGTCGGATAGAACTCTGCAAAAGGGTCCGGCAGATCGGTGAGCGGTCAAAGATCGCGATCCGGAGTATCCGACGCAGCACCAAGGACGACCTAAAGACTACTCAGGAGGAAGAACATCTTTCAGAGGACATGCGATATTTGGCCGAAGAGCGACTGCAGAAAGAAACGGATCGTTTCGTATCGGCAATCGACAAGTTTCTTCGCCAGAAGGAGGCGGAAATAATGGAAGTATAGGAGAGGTGCCGGAGCGGCCTAACGGGCTCGCCTGGAAAGCGAGTGTACCCTAACCGGGTACCGAGGGTTCGAATCCCTCCCTCTCCGCAAGCATGCAGGCATTTGCAACAGATCTTGTTCTTGGTACTTTGGGATCCTCGTGTTGAGTTTGCCTAACGGGGTCATGATCTGGAGCTTGCCAGCCGTGTGAATAAAATGCTGCTCACCGCTGCTCAAACGGATGTTTCTGTCCATGAGCCGTCAAAAAATTGTTGGCCTGACTGCTCCAAGCGGTGCTGGAAAGTCCAGTATTGCCCGACGGGTTCTGGATGCGTTTCCCGGTATGCATCTTGCGGTCTCGGTGACAACACGTGCGCCGAGGCCTCATGAGGAGCATGGTAAAGATTATTTCTTTGTCTCATTACCTGAGTTTGAGCGCCTCCTTGCGGAGGGGGCACTCCTCGAGTATGAAGAGGTCTACCCCGGCTGTTTCTATGGAACACCACATTTCACCTCAGAAGAAATCAAGGGACCGGTCCTTCTGGACATTGACGTTAAGGGGGCAGCGAATGTTCGTGCTTCCATTGGAGGTTTTTTTATCTTCGTCGCCCCTCCATCTGAAGCCGAGCTGGAAAGACGTCTACGTGAACGGGGGACCGAAACAGAACAAACTCTCCTCACACGCCTCAAGAGAGCCAAAAAGGAACTGGCTTATGCGGATCAGTTTGACGCCCTCGTTGTAAATGATTCACTTGATGAGGCTACTGATGAAGCTATTTCCTTGATTGCGTCATACCTCCAACATGAGTAGTTCCAGTCGAATTGGCGAATTGAAGGGTAAGCGCCTACTCTTAGGCGTGAGCGGCAGCATCGCAGCCTACAAAGCCGCTGAGATCGTCCGAGCCTTGCGTAAACTTGATGCAGAAGTACAGGTGCTCACAACCCGGGACGCTGCTCAGTTTATCACAACAACAACCCTAGAAACCCTGTCCGGTCACCCCGTGCTTACAGAACTCACCGACAGTGGTGAAACGGAGGCCTGGACTAGGCACATTACCTTAGGCCACTGGGCAGACCTTTTTCTCATCGCCCCGGCCACTGCACAAACTGTGGCGAAGCTGGCGCACGGGTTTGCAGACAACATGCTGACAGCAACCGCTTTGGCCGCTCGTTGCCCCGTACTTGTGTGCCCGGCAATGGATCATGATATGTACCTGCATTCCGCCGTCAAAACCAACCTCCACACTCTACAGGATCAAGGTTACGAGGTGTTGGAACCCGGCTTTGGGGAGTTGGCGAGTGGTCTCGTGGGGGTCGGGCGCCTTCCTGACATTGACGGGATCCTCGAGCGTGTTGCTGAACTCCTACCCGGAGAGCTTCGGGGCAGGCACGCTCTGGTTACCGCTGGCCCTACGTATGAGCCGATAGATCCGGTCCGGGTGGTCTCCAACCATTCAACCGGGACCATGGGATTCACGTTAGCCAGAGATCTCGCCAGACGCGGAGCCCGTGTTACGCTGGTCACAGGCCCGACTTTGCTTGATACCCCGGACCGCGTCCACCGGGTTGATGTTCTCACAAGTGTGGAGATGCTTGAAGCCGTCCTGGTTCATCGGAACGCGGACTTTGTATTTATGGCCGCTGCAGTAGCGGATTATACACCCACTGAATTTCATTCCTCAAAAATCAAGAAAGCGGCCGACCATCTGGTACTTAAACTGCGTCGCACTACCGACATCCTTGCAGAACTCGGAAAAAACCGCCAGGAGCATCAAACCCTGGTGGGGTTTGCTATGGAAACCGAAAACGATCTGACGAATGCCCGCCGCAAGCTTGTTGAAAAAAATCTAGACTGGATTGTGCTCAACAATCTGACCGAGGACGGTGCCGGGTTCGGTACCGGGACAAATCGGGTAACGCTCTTGGGAAAAGACGGTGCCTCCTACCCTTTATCTGTAATGCCGAAGAAACAAGTGGCCAGAGTCCTCCTTGATCAGATTTTGGCAGATTGTGCATAATCTGTTGAAATTTGACGAATAACTTTGCCGTTTATTTTTGAGCATTTTGCGTTCGGCGGGTTAAATACCATTGGGATGCACCGCGATTATCGCATAACCATGGTTGAGTTGCTTCAAGGCTTGAGGGACTGTCTGTATGCCGAAGCAGAAATGCACGGCCCTCTCGTGCCGGTCGAGCCTCCCGAAGGCTTTGCCAAGAGGATTTCAAACTTGATCCCCAAGGAGAATCCTGTACGAGCACTCTCGTCCTTGGAAGATCTCCGACAATATGTGGAGAACGTTTCCTTGGTTCCTATTGATGCTGCGCGCACCAATGCCGTCTTTGGCGAGGGCAATCCTCGTGCACGAATTATGCTCGTGGGCGAGGCTCCCGGTGCTGATGAAGATCGTCTGGGCAGGCCTTTTGTCGGCAGGGCGGGAAAACTTCTGGATAAGATGATTGCTGCTATCGGACTCTCGCGGAAAGAACTTTTTATTGCAAATGTTCTGAAATCCAGACCTCCCGGTAACCGGAACCCTGAACTGCAGGAAATAGCTGCCCATTTACCGGTGCTATACAAGCAGATGGCCCTTATCCAGCCCGAATTTATGCTCTGCCTGGGCAAGGTAGCTGGGCAAACATTGCTTAACTCTAGGGGCACATTGGGTTCACTTCGAGGAAAAGTTCACGATTATCACGGCATCCCGCTTCTTGTGACGTACCATCCTGCAGCGCTCCTGCGCAATCAGCAATGGAAGCGACCGGCGTGGGAGGATCTGCAGCGCTTGCAAAAACTTTACACAACGGGCCTTGCCCCACAGTAGTCTCTCTTTACTCTCTATGCAATACGAAGCCTCTCGCCCTCAAGGCCCGGTTCTGGTTCAGAGCCTGAAGGACTATTCCGGGCGCGTTCCACCCCAAGCTGTGGATATAGAACAGTATGTCCTAGGCGCAATGCTGATTGACTCTGAGGCCGTAAATATCGCGTCCGCGATCCTGCCTCCAGACTCGTTTTATCTGCCCAAGCACACGCGCATATATCAGGCTATCTGCGAGCTTTTTGAAAAGGGACAGCCCACAGACCTCATTACGGTCGCGGAGCAATTGAAGAAATCCCGACATTTGGATGTCGTCGGGGGGTTCCCGTACCTGGACGAACTCACCGAACGCGTTGCTACTTCAGCAAACGCTGAGCACCACGCACGTATTCTGGGCCAGAAAGCACTTTTACGAAAGCTCATCGAAAAGATGAGTAAGCGCATCACGCAGGCATATGATCCTGCAACCGATGCCTTTGAACTTCTTGACCAGGCTGAAACAGATCTTTTTTCAATCTCCGAGAGCCAGGTGCGTCGCTCGGCGAAAAACCTGAAGGACATCGTACGGGACACCATCCAACATCTCCAGAATATTACTGAACATGACGGAAAACTCACGGGAGTAACCAGTGGCTTCAGCGAATTGGATGAGTTGACAGGAGGGTGGCAGGACTCAGATCTGGTTATAATTGCTGGACGACCCTCTATGGGAAAATGTGTTGACGCAGACACCCCGATCCTCCAGTCTGACGGGAGACTGGTCCGCATAGCTGACCTGTATGATCAGCAGCATGCACGCTTACTGACCTTAGGTGCGGATCATCGTTTTTCCATAACTACGCCCTCTGCGTACATTGACGATGGCCTCAAACCGGTCTATCGGGTCACGACTCGCCTTGGCCGCACCGTCAGTACGACGCTTTCTCATCCTTTTCTCACGCCCCGAGGCTGGCAGCCTTTGGGTGAACTGGCTCCCGGCTGCCCAATAGCAGTTCCAAGCGAGCTTCCTGTATTTGGGACGAAAACCGTTCTTGAAGCTCTTGTCTCGCACCTCGTTGCATCTATTCTGCATCCGAGTCGAGTGATGCGCCCCATGCCGGATGCTCGTGGAACACTTGTGAAATCCCCGGGATTGCAAAAACTGCCTGACTGGGCCTTTGCCCTAGATCATGCCTGTCTGAAGAGCTTTATTGATCAGTTGCTTGCAATAAAACGGAGCATCCATGTGTCCTCCATGCAGCTTGCCCAGCAACTGGCACATCTGCTGCTGCGGTTCGGTATTCTGGCCCGCGTCCAGCGCACAGCCGGAGGTTGGACTGTGACCCCCATGGGGACCGGCCGACGGGATGAAGCAAATGAACAGATCGTTTATGACGAGATCACACATATTGAAGCTCGTGGACTCCGGCCTGTGTTTGACCTGACCATTGATGGCACACATAATTTTGTGGCGTCCGATGTCTGTGTACACAATACTGCCTTTGCGTTGGCCTGTGCACGCAACGCGGCAATGTCTTCTGATCGGCCGGTCAGTTGTGCGATCTTCTCGATGGAGATGAGTGCACGGCAGCTGGCCCAGCGCCTCTTAACCTCAGAGGCCCGCGTCAACGCTCAAGCTGCACGCGCCGGCAAGCTGCGCCAGAGCGAATTCGATGCTGTTGTGCGAGCGGCAAACGCCTTTGCCCATACCAAAATCTATATTGATGACACCGCTGGCCTCGGTGTGCTGGAACTGCGTGCAAAATGCCGCCGTCTGAAATCCGAGCACGACATTGGCCTTGTCCTGGTGGACTACCTGCAGCTTATGCAGGGCCGATCAAAAGACAATCGCGAACAGGAGATTGCAAACATCTCCCGATCCCTCAAAGGGCTTGCAAAAGAGTTGGATATTCCTGTGGTCGCACTCAGCCAGTTGAACCGGAATGCCGAAGACCGGAAGGATAAGCGACCACAGCTGTCCGACTTGCGGGAAAGCGGCGCCATAGAGCAGGATGCCGACGTCGTCGCGTTCATCTATCGTGCATCCTACTACGGAATTGAGTTCGACAAGAACAAGGAGCCAACGGAAGGTGTTGCGGAAATCATCGTCGGCAAACACCGGAACGGGCCGACGGGAACCGTAAAGCTCTCCTTTCTCAAGGATTACGCCCGCTTCGAAAACCTGGAGCGGTATCGTAGACCGGAGGATGAATTCATCACGGTTCCTGATGAGGAACAGGCTCCTATGTAGAGGTGACGGACGGATTCGAACCGCCGTACAAGGCTTTGCAGGCCTCTGCCTAGCCACTCGGCCACGTCACCCTGTGGTTGCACGCCCGGCAGGACTCGAACCTGCAGCCTGCGGATTCAGGTTTGTGTCGGTTTCCCGACTCCCCGGACTATCCCTTCACCTTTTTCAGCGACTGAACGAAGGTGGTGGCCGTCTAGTCTCTACACCTTCCCCATAGGGGCTTGGCTCGGGATTACCGTAAGCTGAAGCTTCGTAGGCTTCCCCGAATTTGACCACTTACACGCCGTCTGTTTCCAGCCGGCGGCCCGCTTTCTTGCAGAAGTCCGCTGCTCTATCCAGTTGAGCTACGGGCGCCTGTATGTCATAGAACTGATTTATCCGCACCAGTCGGGGCGGCCGGATTTGAACCGACGACTTCTGCGTCCCAAACGCAGCGCTCTACCGGGCTGAGCTACGCCCCGAGTCGGGCCATTCAGCGGGTAGCGGCTTTCAGTTCCGCTTGTACGTTCTGCTGAGGGACCATTTTTTCCCTGAAGCGAAAACTCCCGTTCGGTTTTTTCTCCGCGATAATGAGCTTGGCCATCACCTGGCGCTCTTGACGGCGCTTGCGGACCTTGTCTCCGAAAGATTGACTTTTGGCCATCCTTACTTGATTTCTTTGTGCAACGTGTGTTTACGCAAGACAGGGTTGTATTTCTTGAGCTCCAGTCGCCCAGACGTGTTGCGCCGGTTTTTTACCGTGGAATACCGGCTCGTTCCAGGTGCTTCCGTACACTGGAGTATCACATTGAGCCGAACATCTTTTCCTTTTCGTGCCATTATTGTAAACGCTGTATCTAAATTCGGACTCCTTGCTTACGGGCTTCACGCAAAACCGCCTCAACACCTTTCTTGTTGATTGTTTTTATAGTACTTGCCGAGACTTTTAAGGTCACCCACCTTTTTTGCTCTGGGAGGTAGAACCGTTTGGTCTGCAGGTTTACGCCAAAACGCCGGCGCGTTTTATTGTGGGCATGAGAGACATTATTGCCTGACATGGGCCCTTTGCCGGTTAGACTATCTTTTCGTGCCATCCGTGTCTTTTCTCTTTTGGGCGACCGAGTTGTATGTACCGGCTCGACATACGTTCCCAATAACGCTTTAGCGATCCTGAGCCACAGCCTTGGCCGGTTCAATCCGAGAAGCGCGCCATGCTGGATAGAGCGCTGCCAGTAGGCAAAGCCCGAAAGATACGATGGCGATCAGCATCAAGTCCAGCATCTGGATGGCGACTGGATAGGCTTCAATAACAAAGGACTCTGCTCCCCGCAGCGGTACCAGCTCAAAGTACTTCTGTACCAGAACAAGCCCCAACCCGATCACGAACCCGGATCCTGCGCCAAGTACTCCGATTATCCCGCCCTGTATCAAAAAAATCCGGCGAATATCGCGTGCGGAAGTCCCCATTGCCTGCAAAATCCCGACATCTCGCTTTTTCTCAACAACAACCATAGAGAGTGATCCGACGATGTTGAAGGCGGCGACTACACTGATTAATATCAGTATGAGTGATGCCCCCCATTTTTCCAGACGCATCACATCATACAGCGACTGTTGCAGTTCATACCAGGTTTGAACTTTGAGGTCCTCCGGGTACAGCACTTCGAGGCTGCGCTTGACTGCACTGGCATGCTCCAGATTCGAAAGGCGCAATTCTACACCCGTCACCGCGTCGTTCATGTGAAAAAGGCGCTGGGCTTCCTCAAGTCCAATAAACACATGCGTATTGTCATAAGTGTCTTCCAGTTTATAAAGACCTCGAACATCAAATGATCGGATCGGAGGAGGAGAAAACACACGGGTAAGCATCAACCCCAGTCCTTGCGCAGAAAAAAGTGTCACCCGGCTGGTTTCCGGGCCAGGAGAAAGTCCCAGCCGCTGACCGAGGCTGAGTCCCATGATGATGCCTCGTTCAGCGGTGTCAAACTCCCCAACTACGATGCCCTCCCTTACTGCGTTACCCGTTACACCCCGTACGATCACAACACGGTTGACTTCTGTTCGACTAGCTGGAACCAGGAGAGCCTTCCCTTCAACATAGGGCTCGGCACTTATAACCTGGGGCAACTGCAGGGATTGATCCACTAATTGGTCTGCTTCGGTCTGCTGCAACCCGTGCCCGGACTCAGCAACAATGCGAACATGCGGGTCCAGCGAAACGAGTAGGTCCCGTACGACATCGTAGAACCCATTCATGACCGAGAGAACCACTATCAACGCAGCAACTCCTACGGCCACTCCGGTGACCGAGATGCCGGAGATCACAGTGATCAAACGAACACGCTGCCGGCTGCTCAGGTACCGCCGTGCGATGAACAGCCGGTAATCCATCACTCCCTCACCGCCCCCGGCGTCAGTTTAGGAACTCCAGTGGTAAACCAGTCATCGGGGACCTCCTGTGGCATCCGAACACCCCCCATAACAACCTCAAAGGGACGCCCAAGCGCGCGTTTGCGGATTGACAGCACGACTTCACCTACGGGCGTGACGTAACGCGTATAATCTCTCCACTCAAATCCCCGTAGTGGCGTATCCGGCCCATCCGCAGGGGTCCGATATTTCCACTGAACTATTCTCCCCGTCTCGCGAGCAATATACAGATAGACCTCGTCCGTTGGCGCGCGATCTGGTAAGGTGAACCGGATGCGCAGCACGTCTACGACTTCATTTGACGAATCGGGCAAGAATGCCCGTTCAACCCCTGCATCAAACAGCCGAAATGGTATCAGAAGCCAGAAGGTGTCATTTACAAACCGCTGGAACGCATCCGCGACCCGTGTTGCCGATTCTTTATTTCCGAGTTCTACACCACCCCAATAAGCTTCTCCCTGTCGCGTATCCACGTCAAAGAGAACAACATAGGGCTCTCCCGTCGGTCCTGGTGTTTCCAGGCGGTACTGGTTTGTGTTTCGGTTCCACAGATGGCGTACCACTCGGCCAATCTGGCGATTCTCTTCTACGCCGAAACTGAATGCCAGATAGGGCACGCGCGACCACACCCCGGGTCCTCCCGCAGCCTCAAACACCCGCTGAGCGAGCGAGTCCGCTAAGGGGTCTTCCTGCGCCCAAACCGTAACGGATATAAACAGACTTAAAACAAGCACTGCTGCTTTCTGCATTTTCGATCTTTCTATCATCTATACATTGAATCGAAAGAGAATCACATCCCCATCCTGAACTACGTACTCTTTGCCTTCCGAGCGCATGATGCCGGCGTTACGGGCCGCTGTTTCTGAGCCGACACGAACAAAATCATCCACATTTACGGTCTCTGCACGAATAAATCCGCGCTCAAAGTCACTATGTATCTGGCCCCCTGCCTGCGGGGCACACGTTCCTGTCACGACTGTCCATGCACGCGATTCTTTTGGCCCATGCGTAAAGAATGTAATCAAGTTCAGCAACCTGTACGCCGCATGAATCAGGCGCTGCAGACCTCCTGAAGAAAGTCCTTCACTTTCCAGAAAGGCCGCTTTCTCCGCCTCATCCAGATCGGCCAACTGTGCCTCAAACTCCGCGCTTAAAATTAAACATTCTGCCTGTTCGCTGTTGGCGATGTCACGGACCTTTTCGGCCCATGCGTTCCCTTCAAGTAAATCAGACTCGCCCACATTGGCAAGATAAAGTACAGAGCGTCTGGTTAGCAAAAACATTTCGTCAACGCTGCGTTTTTCTTCTCTGGTGAGCTCTGTCAGTCGCCGCGCCGCCTTCCCTTCCGCCAAATGCGTCATTAGCCGTTTCCCCAATGCTGCCTGGCTTCCCGCCGCTGCGTCACCTCCTTTCGCTGCTTTCTGCCATCTTTCAGTGAAGCGCTCCACCGTATCCAGATCTTTCAGTAACAGTTCAGTGTTGACGATTTCTATATCTCGTTCGGGATCTACTTCCCCGGCCACATGCGTGATGTCCTCTGACTCAAAACACCGCACGACATGAACGATGGCATCTACCTGTCGGATATGCCCAAGAAAAGCATTCCCGAGGCCTTCTCCTCGCGAAGCCCCCGCCACTAAACCTGCGATGTCCACAAACTCTATCGTCGTGGGAATTATCTGGGCAGACGAATTCGTAGCGAACAGCCGTTCTAGTCGCTCATCCGGTACTGGCACCACTCCGCGATTAGGATCGATGGTGCAAAATGGGTAGTTCGCAGCAGCCGCACCTGCACCGCTAAGCGCATTAAAGAGCGTGGACTTGCCAACATTGGGCAGTCCAACAATACCACACCTGAGGGGCATCACCGAAAAACGATTGAATCCATAGGGGAAACTACCTGAACCGCTCTGAAAATGATGCTCGTTAGAACATATTCTGCCGGCCTCTACGGGAAGCCTGCCTTCGGGACGGAGCGACGTCATTATACGTCTCAACCCGCATTGATGTGCATGCCGCCTGATGCGGCCTCTTCGAGACTCAGGGGATGTTGGAAGAATCCAGCTCTGGACACGCAACTCTCAGATGACGCTCCACCACGGCATCGTTACGATGGGATCGCCTGCCGGACACCCTGGATCGGTCAAAGAACTTGTGTGTGATTTGTCATGAAAAGTTGAAAAACCTATCACGGTACTTGTTAGTAACCATCAAGCGGCATTCAATGTATCTTCGTGGAACGAGAACTTCGCGTGTCTTGAATCTATCGTGTCAAGTAAGCACTTTTCGGCACCTGCGCCATTCATCGCGTTAAAGAGTCTAGAGCTTCTCCAGCATCGGCTACCACAGACGAATAAACTATTGCTTCTCTTCAGGACCACGTGCTGCTTGCTTTTTACTTTGGTTCTAAGCGGGTTTTCCGCCTTGGCACAGACCTCTCAGTTGCAGGTCGGGCTCGGCGCCTGGCCGGGAGCTGGATTCCAGGCCAGACACGTTCTGGCCCGAAGTGTCTACACCCTAGAAGTGATCACTTCCGTTGATACGGAACTTTGGAAAGAGCGGACACCCGTGCATCTCTCCGCAGGCGTCGGAACAGCACTCCGCCCATTGGGGATCTTGCGCGTTATCGGGCGAGCCAATTACGCGTACGATCTTTATCTCGGCGTGCGCTTTGGCCCTGCATTAACTTTCCTGCAAAACGCCACTCGTGCCGAAAAAAACCGTCAGTTCAGCCTTTTTTCTGGATCCATATATTCGGTACACGATCTCAATCGGGCGGCAGCCCGTTTTCGTTGAAATCGGCTCTCAACGTCCGTCTCTTCGCTTCGGGCTTTGGGTTGCTTTGTGACTTGATCCCTCCTTCGGCAAGGTAATATTCATTTCCTGCGTATTATTAGGCAATCCTGATCTGCAGAGGACGCGACATAACTTAATGCGTCTATCCTGGAACGAGATTCGGGCCCGTGCAGCCAAATTCGCCGACCTGTGGCAAGCAGCGGCGTACGAGAAGGGGGAGACCCAGAGTTTCTACAACGACTTCTTCGAGGTCTTTGGCGTTCAGCGTCGGACCGTCGCGCGATATGAGCAGCATGTTGCCAAATTAGATAACCACTCCGGTTACATTGATCTGTTTTGGCCCGGCGTCCTGATCGTCGAGCAGAAGAGTGCCGGACGCAATCTCGAAGCAGCCAAAGAACAGGCTGGCGAATACTTTGACGCCCTCCCAGATAGAAGCTTTTGGTTTCATTATCGGCCAACAACGTCGGGTTTTTCGGGATCAGGATCCAGTCAATATCCGGGCTTCTGAATTAGTTGGGCGATTGCACGACAAGCTTTATGAAGCGGGTTACCGGGGGCATGACCTAGAGCGGTTTCTGGTGCGAGTTGTCTTTTGCCTGTTCGCAGATGATACCGGTATTTTTGAGCCGCGTGATATTTTTTATGAGTTTATTGTGGAACGGACAGGCAAAGATGGTGCAGACCTTGGTCCGTGGTTAACGCAGTTGTTTCAGGTGCTTGATACGCCCGAGCACGAGCGCAATGCAGCTCTGGACGAAGACCTGAATCGGTTTCCGTATGTGACTGGTGAGCTGTTCAAGGGAATGCTCCGCATTCCTTCGTTTAATTCAACAATGCGCCAAGCTCTCCTCGATGCTTGCCTGTTTGATTGGTCAAATATTTCACCCGCTATCTTTGGAGCATTGTTTCAGTCGGTGATGACCCCGCAGCAACGCCGGAAGCAGGGCGTTCACTATACCACCGAGAAGAATATCCTAAAGGTGATTGAGCCACTCTTTCTGGATGATCTGCGCGACGAATTTAAGCAACTGAAATCCAGAAAAGATACTCGCAGAGGCGCCGATCTTCGAAGGTTTCTGGAAAGACTGGCCCAGATGCGATTTCTCGACCCGGCGTGTGGTTGTGGCAATTTTCTCATTATTGCGTACCGCGAGTTGCGCCTTCTTGAATTGGATGTACTGAAAGAAATCTATTCTGACTTCCTAGCTAACCGGCAGATTGAGTTAAGTGCTTCCGATCTCTCGCGGATCAACGTTGATCAGTTTTACGGAATTGAGATCAGCGAATTCCCTGTGCGGATTGCAGAGACGGCCCTGTGGATGATAGACCATATCATGAATAATCGTCTCAGCCTTGTATTTGGTCAAACTTATACCCGGATTCCGCTGGGGGCGTCGCCCCGTATCGTTCACGGGGATGCGCTGGAGTTAGACTGGGCCGCCTTGCTTCCACCCGAAAATTGCTCCTTCGTGTTCGGAAATCCGCCCTTCGGAGGCGCGAAGTTCCAGAGCAAGGTCCAGCGCGCCCAAGTGCGGAGGATTGCCGACCTCGGCGGGACAGGTGGCACACTTGACTATGTGGCCGCTTGGTTCATAAGGGCGGGCGAGTACGCTGCTCCGGGGAGCCGGATCGGCTTCGTGGCCACTAATTCCATCACCCAAGGCGAGCAGGTGGCCCAGCTCTGGCCGGTCCTTTTCTACCGCTGCAATCTGGGAATCGCCTTTGCCCACTGGACCTTCGCGTGGGGATCAGATGCTCGCGGGAAGGCCCGTGTGCATGTTGTCATCATCGGACTTGATGACCGAGAGGCTGTGCCCGGAAGGAAACGCCTGTTCAGCTATCCCGACATCAATGGTGATCCCGAGGAAACTCGTCACGCGGTGCTTTCACCCTATCTGTTCGACGCCGGCGGGCTGGGCGACCCACATCTGACTGTGCGGGAGGAGAGTAGTCCAATCAATGGCATGAAGAAGTTGATCACCGGAACCCAACCTCTTGAGAAAGGCTATCTGACTTTCTCAAATCCGGCAAAGTCCTCGTTTCTCGCACGGGAACCCGAAGCCGAGCCGTATTTTAGGCCATTTCCGGGGTCGCGTGAGTTCATCCGTGGGCAACACCGATGGATCCTCCATACGGCGAATATCCCGCCTCAAAAGCTGCGTGATTTACCCATGGTTCGCGATCGGCTTCGCGCCGTGCAGGCGTTCAGAGCGAAAAGCAAGCGCATTGCGACGCGGCGGCTGGCAGACTTCCCCCGATACTACGGAGTAACTGTAGTGCCGGAAGCACCGTTCTTGATCATCCCTCAGGTTAGCTCCGAACGACGCGAGTACGTGCCCATCGGGTGGCTGGAACCCCCAGTTATCCCCAGCGAGAAGCTACGCTTGCTGCCAAATGCCACCCTGTCTGAGTTCGCTATCCTGACTTCCGCCATGCACATGGCTTGGATGCGAACCGTCACCGGAAGGCTTGAGAGCCGGTATATGTACTCTGTCGGCGTCGTTTACAACACCTTTCCCACACCCCCCGCCACGGCTAACCCATCTAAACTCGCTCCCTTTGCACAAGCGATATTGGATATCCGCGCGTCGCATCCCGGGGCAACTCTTGCCGACCTCTACGACGCCGACCTGATGCCACCTGACCTCCGTCGTGCACACCAAGCTCTTGATCGCGCAGTAGACCGGCTCTATAACCCTCGCGGATTCAGCTCAGAAAGTGAGCGTGTGAAACACCTCTTCATGCGCTATGAAAGAATGCTGACACCCCTCACGGCAAAGGAGAAGGACGAACCTCGTCGAAGAAAGTGACTGAGCCCTATTGTGTGGCAGAGATGCGAGCGGCCCGCTCGGACGCCCCCTAACGAGTATTCGAACGGGGGTCGTTGGCAAACTGGGTCCCCAGCACCCGCTGGGCTAACGTTACTCGGTAAAGGATGGTAGGTTTTGACCAAAAGAAACCATGAATCCTGACTGGCAGGGATGGATTTTAGCACGCAGTTTTAACTCGATCCAGATGAGAATCGTAGGCATGTGTAGAATATCAGACTACCTCTGAGTTCTATCAAGATTTTAACCCAGCTCATCTGATACCATAGGAAAACACGAATCGTAGATCTGAAATTCTTTTGGTTTTCAGTGCATTTGACTTGCATAGCAGCGACCCCGATGCCTGGTAAAATGCGGTTGAACTAGGCGAAGCTCATCCGAAAAACGATCCCCTTTGAGTACTCTCTATTCGCTTGCCTAATGCTTTGAATTCGCACCGTTGAATCTGAACATAGAGGCCTACTTGAAATACAAACGACCTCTTCCAGAATTCATGAATCTCAACTTTATCCACCCGCTCGTTTGAATAACAAGGTTTGACACACACCTCCCCCTGTTTCCAAAATGCGTGACCTTTTGCAAGGCACCTCCCGTAATACTCGCATTTCCTAATATGGACTGTCTCTTTACAGGATTCTAACACGGGACCGTAATCCAAGCGCATCTATGGTCAAATGTTTGTCAACCACCGTCTGTTGTATCGTTCTGGTTTACTGGCCCCAAGAAACCAATGCAAACCATTTGCTGACTGATGCCGTACCGAATGGGACTTTGATCAACCAGCAACTTGAGCAAAGCAATGAAAAAGGGGCATATGTGATTAGCGGGTTTGTGGTAGATGCCGAGAGCACTGAAAGTTTAGTCGAAGCAACTCCTGACTTCGACAGGTACGGGTTGACTCGGGGGCACAAATGGCCATTTTGGG
>JAPPGC010000125.1 GCA_028875125.1 Bacteroidota bacterium
TCGCGGCTCTCCCTGGGGCACGGTTCCCCCCCAGGCGCTCAAGGCGCAGGGGGCGTTTGGTTGCTCCCAGGGAGATACCCACGTAACACGATGCAAAACAAAAGTGCGGCGCTGTTTTTGAAATTGTGAGAATCAAACTCGTCTAGCTAGATTCAAAAAATCTGGCTGTGACGACCTAATCTCCAACTTCTTAATCACAGTACGACACACTAAAAACTGCACCCCTTACAATATACAGGGGCGTTTGGTTGCTCCCAGGGAGATACCCACGTAACACGATGCAAAACAAAAGTGCGGCGCTGTTTTTGAAATTGTGAGAATCAAACTCGTCTAGCTAGATTCAAAAAATCTGGCTGTGACGACCTAATCTCCAACTTCTTAATCACAGTACGACACACTAAAAACTGCACCCCTTACAATATACAGGGGGAGAAGTGCGCATCAATAGACAAAGAAAACCGTCAGCTTTCCTTGCGTGTTACGCGTCGGAACATTCAATCACGGAGATAGGAGGTCAGCGCTTCAGGGAGAATCTGGGTACTGTTCGTTTTGTAATGGCCCGGCACCAACATAGTAAAGCTTGGATTACTTCACAGGGCGATTTGGTAAGATTTTCAGGGTGACTTCACGATCCCCTTCGTTGACCATTTGGACTCAGGATGGATCAGACGGCGGAGTATCGGTTTTGGACACAAGGTAAGGGACGATTCGCTCCCAAACAATAAAATGTCCATGATTACTAAGGCTCCGTCACCTATAAGGACTATTCGGGCGCATTGCAGGATCTAAACGACTTCAGTCGACTGTCTAACAGAACCGACGCCAGATTGAAAAAACATATGAGGTATTGTGATCAGGCCGAGTAATGGTTTGCTGTATCCCCAGCCGAAAAAGTAAAAAGGGACCTCTTTACTGGACAAAAGAAACTTCGTAGGTTGACCGCCGTTAGGTCCCGTTCATTTGGAATCGGCACTTACCAATTCAATACAAATGTCAATAACGCAACACTCCTTTGATTTAAGAGCACCCCTATCACGCAGGTGATCAATCACTTCCATTAAGACCCTTTCCACCGTGGCAGGACACCAGCGGAAGTATAGAAATGTTGCGAAATGCGAAATGGACTAAGGTGAGTACGAATTCAAGAACCAATAATGATATGTCAACAACTCCCTTTATCCTCGAACCACAAGATAAGACTTACGTCTTGGAATGTTTTGCAGACACTTATCTGGAAAAATGTGATTGCGCATTCAAACGACACGCCGATGCCATCACGGCGACTGACGATTACATACGCGGTCGTCACAGATTTTGGAGCACTATTTACAGCATGAGTGCAATTGAGGTGGCACTCAAGATTTTGCTAATACGACATTTTGACATGGCATATAAGGGGCATGACATTCACGAATTGTATCAGAAAATTCCTGAGGCCGATTCGGGGATTCGGGAAATAGTTGTGTACAATGTAAACCATTTGTCAGACGGAAAACCAATTGGGATTGACAGAATTGAACTATTATTCAGGACGTACCATGACTGGTGTACTTACAGGTATTATGGGGTGTCTCCCAGATACACACGCCTTCCTCCGAAAAAAATCAACGATTTGAACCGCGATGCAGAGGCGACTCTAACCACAGCTATCGCCCTAGGTACAATGCTCGCTCTCACGGAGTGCCAAGTATGCCTGGGAAAATGTGAGTTTGAGATATAGTTCCCAGCCAATAGTTCATTCTGACGGTAGTTCCATAACTTGGATATCGCCAGGCGTATTCTACTCCTTTGGATCTAAGCAGGTTTAATCGCTTTGTCTTCTATTCATTCCTACCTTAGACTGTCGTTACTACGGGTTCTTGATTGGGATTGGTGAAGAAATAACCATTGCAAAAAAACGGAATCACACATTAATTCAAGAGCCTCTACTTTCATCTGAGGTCAAATAGAAATCGGGTGCGTAACCTAGTGAGTCGTTCTCCTCAATAGATCTTTATTGTCGTGCACGATTTTCTCTACCTCGGGCTGGATGCCCACGCTAGCAACTGTATTTTGATGGCGACCAGCCCATACGGCAACTTGATATTTGACGAAAACTTTTCAACTTCAGAATCCAGACTAATCACCTGTGAGCCCAACTGTGTGTACAATGCAGTTATCTTGCATTGCTGGAGTTCTCCTAGCGTAATGGATTGCCGGTGTTCTTAGCCTTCATGTGACGCGGAGATCGTTTGAGATCTCGCCGGCATAATGCACTGAAAAGCTATTGTAATAAAATGGATGACTTCACGAATGCCTTGAAACTCGCCCGGTTACTCCCACTGGATGAATTAATCCCGGTCTACCACGCTGACTCGAATTAAGGGATGGATTTCAAATTTCCGTCCGGCAGTATCTGTTTTTCCGCACCAGCCTGCCAAATTAAAATCACAACTGGAGGTGAAATATCGCTAAGCAGACGTTTTAAATATGACGGGAACGCCAGTATTCACGTTAAGCTTCCCCAGAAATTCGCTATCGAGGGAAAGTCTGTCTTCGTTCCACAACTAGCCTCGGATAGATAACGACCAGTAAGCGCTGTTTTAGTGCAATTAGAGCGCCGTGTCCGCGGTATACACCGACTTACTTTTTGACTGACGATGAATATCATAGTATCGTTCAAATGCTGGCCCATGGATGGAACCTGTTATCCTATCCCAGACCCATAACCGCGGTAATTGAACGACATCGCTTACATTCCTCTGGAGTCGCTCATACGCCGCTTTCTCTATTTCGGTGTTTTGTCTTCGCACACAATGCGCTCACTATCCGGTGGTTGTTCTCCATCATTGAGTCCAAATCAGCAAGAAACTCCATGGCAGCTTAGTCTTTCAGTCCTTTAACTGTGTAAGCGTGTTTTCCACTGGCTTTTAATGCGAATCCCCAAATAATGAACATTATTGATCTGCTCAGAAAGCGAAAGTTATGCAAAGGAGTATTCACACTGCCCAGCGGCGAGCTAGTTAAGGGACGAATCATCTTGGATCCCAAAAACGATCATTTCATCGTTCTGCAAGTCAACAGGCCACAAGGAAGTTGGACTCTCCCACCAGACTTTAAAGAGATCGCTATGCCCGGCAAACTAGACGATGGGACGCCAGTGACATTAATTGGCTCATCTCCAGTCAGATCAAAGTATCTCTCATTTGATCCGTGTTACGACATTAATTGTCAAAGCTTGTTTACAGGAGATACTCCTCACCCAGTCCAGATACATAACTGCGAAGTCACCCAAGTCAGATTCAATTTGACGCGATCACGGAAAATCTTCCCTTTCTATATGGATCAAGTCAGTCCCGAAAAGCGTCACGAGATACTTAGGACAATTATCGGAAACGCATATCAGCCCAACAAAAAAGGTTATAGTTTTGATAGGATCTACTATTGTGGCAGGAGAGCAGAGGTAATTTCGTGCAACACGAACTACGGCCGTGTTTCAGTGCGCCCCTATGACGTTACCACACTCCCATATATCGACGTAGAGTTCGTAATGGAACCGAATCTCGGGGGCAATCTATCTGATGCGGAGGGTGCTATTGAATGCGTGACGCGCTTCTTCTGGCTCATCACTGGCAGTCGCCAGTACGCGGAGAAGATCCGAATGGTTGTAAGAGGATCAGAAGATGGGGTAACCCGTAACCTGGATGCGCACTTCCTGCTCCAAGAAGCACCATTATTCACGCCGGATACTGCCCAGGATTCAATTAATCCGCTAATTGATCCGATCAAAGACCGCGAAATGTTTGAAAAATGCCTGTCAGCCTGGTCGAGTCTCACAGAAATACAGCGCGCAGCTTGCGATGTGAGGCTGTCTCATTTTAATGAACCGATTCATTCCCCGTTCAGGATTGCTCGAGATGCAGTGGCGTACGAATGGTATGATAACACATCTGAGGATGCATCTAAAAGATCGGACAATGAATCTACACGGCTAAAAAAGGAGATCGTCAAGTTTGCTAACAACCGCATCAGGGACGAATTTGATGACACCAACGAAAGACATTTTGTCCTGACAAATTTGGGTGAAATTCCAGAACGGAGAACACTAAGAGACAAGATAAATTCTCGATTATGTATAATCCGAAAGCATCTACCTGAAGAAATTAAGGATAACATTGACAGTGTAGTAGACAAAGCTGTAAAGGCACGAAATGAGTACATTCACGTGCAGACATATATGCTATCCGAGCAGGCCGCACCCTGCTACATGTACATGGCGAACTCTCTCGAATTCATCTTTTTATCTTCTGTCTTAGTTGAATGTGGCTGGGAGATGAAAAAATGGGTCAAATCCTTCAACACGCTTTTGCATCCATTCAGCAGTTACATAGCAGACTATTCACAACTCTGCGACTTGTGTATAGAACCGAAACCTAAGGACTGAGTGGCACGGGGCCCTAATGAATACGAGCGTCTCTTGCAATATACAGGGGCTTACGAATAGATACGAGTAATCATCTTCTGAAGAAATTTCCATTTAAAACCATCCTTCAGAGTCTTGCACGTACTAGGAAATGCTGGAACCCAGATACAAGAAAGTATCAACGGGGAACCCCATGAATCAGGATTATGAATCCAGGAAACAATACCCACAACTATACAGAGCACCAAAAAAGAATGCCTACTATTGAGGCTCTACTTCCAAGTTCCACCTTCGCAATTAAATCTGCGGATACAATAATACTTACACTGGCAATTATAGCTGCAATCGTGACCATTAGAAATCCGGTCCTGCTGTAACTAGGATCAATTCTGTTCAGACTTACCCACCAACTTATCAGAGGGAAAGAAAAGGAAACCACAAGCTTCCTTGAGTTCACAATGAAGGGAAGATGTTACACCTATCTGTGACTACCATCCGGGAATTCATCTTTACGGTTTATCTGGAGCTCGTCACATTTCAGTGCCTGGTCAAGGCTTCTCGTATCGTTAGCCCTCCGTAGCGAGGGTTTACTACTGATTTATCCAGTAAATCACATACAAAAGGCTTTGGAGACTCCGCTGATGGCTTAGTGTTTTGTGAATATCGATTGGTCATTGTTGCGAAGAACGATACAATTCTGCTTACTACTTTGCTGCAGCGGGCTCTTTGGGAGAGTGGTTAGCATGTGTCAGAATGTTACTTCCGCGGTTTAGACGCAGGCGTAATATGGCGAGTCTGTAATCCTATGTCATTCGGCTTTTTGCGTACGCTACCAGCCATTTGAATATGTCAGAGCGCAATTTCTGGTTCATTATATGTGTGAGGTGAGCGAGATCGCCAACCCTGACATCTCGTAGTGCTTCAGTTCGGGATTCATTTATAGATTGTATGATCTTGCGGATGACATCCATATCCTGATGCGCAATTGCATTGCGAAAGTTTCGCTGTAGCTCGGTGAGGTTTTTAGGAGTAGCATTGAGTTTTTTACTTCGCTTGACTAGCCATTCAGTGTAAACTTTGCGATCTTCGAGCTTTTTGGCAGAATCCTTATGCAGGTGACTGACTATTCCCGTTCTATTGTTGCGTGCTGAGTCATTCATTATCTCCCACATCTGAAGAAAGATCCATGGGTCGGATGGGGATTCAAAGGACTTTTCTAAAACAATTGATAGCGATTCGTCCATGCATGTCACCTCATGGAGCTCGCATAAAATTTTGTAAACTAATTTGACAGAGTTGACGCTATCGTTGAATTGTGGGCGTGTTATACTTGCGCGGCAGTCTATTGAGAATCTACTGATAATAGGTATTGTGCTTCGTATTGGTATATCACAGATGCCTTTTTTGTGTGCGATAGGGTTGCCGGAACGACTGAAAACTGGGTCACTTGAATTCGTGTGAAATCTGTACTCTTGATTAATGGCAGATTTAATTGCTGTAAGGATGTCTCTTTGATTATGTTTTGATTGTTCAATAATTAAAAACAGGGAAGCGTGCTTCTGGGGCAACTCGCATGCTGTAATGATATCGGACAACCAATCTCTGGCAATGCTTTTATGGGAGTCTGCGAGGTGCTCAGTGATATAGAATGTAGGATCTGATGTGATGCATGCTCGCTCGAAGGGCGTTAGACTCGTGGAAAACGCTTACTGCTTGGTCTCCATTGTGCAAGTCTGTGCTGAGCTTGAACACCTGCATTGAATAAACTTCAGTTTCATCCAACGGTCTTTTTTCGGGTGACTGCATAGGATTCGGGGATTATTGGTTAACTGGTTTTATCGGGTGACAACATAATTATCTTTAATGGCTGTGGTATCTGTTTGTTGTAGATGTGTGTATGGTCCTTACGACCTATCATCAAACTAATGCCATCGACGGCAGAGAATGGAAAACATCCATTAGTTGTTCCGCATCAGCTGAGGATTGGAAATGATCCCAGTCGCTGCTAATTATTCGTCAGATTGGGGCGGCAATGAATGTGTTCACCTCGGGTACAGCCATACCGCCTAGACCTGAGATCGCCTCATCTGCCGACAGATGTGCCTGCGCCAAACATTTTTTGTAAATTCCCACCCTATGTAATCAATGTTGGGAGTTTGGTTTGTGTTTTTGTGATGTGTACGGTATCCCCGAGTAAATCATAATGACGACCAAAGATCTCATACCTGGGCGGATCGCACATGTACGCCAGCGGCGGTATCTAGTCGAGAAGGTTGTTACGCCTGAATCTTCGGGGGACGCAACACTGGTTGATCTATCGTGTCTGGATGACGACGCACAAGGAGATCCGTTGTCTGTGTTATGGGAGCATGAACTAGATGCCCAAATTCTGAAGGACGATGGCTGGTCTACAGTTGCTGAAAAGGGGTTTGATGATCCGGAGATATTCACCGCCTATCTCCGCACTTTGTCGTGGAACTGTGTGACGGCGACCGATCCTCGCCTTTTCCAAGCCCCATTCCGTGCTGGAATTAAGATTGATGCCTATCAGCTTGAGCCACTAAGAAAAGCTCTGAGATTGCCGCGTGTGAATCTGTTCGTCGCTGATGATGTTGGTTTGGGGAAGACAATTGAGGCCGGCTTGATTGCACGCGAGCTTCTGTTGCGTCGCCGGATTGACCGGATTGTCGTTGCTTGTCCACCTTCAATGCTAGATCAGTGGCAGGACGAAATGGAGGCCCGCTTTGGGCTGAGGTTTGTCATCCTTGACCGTAATTATTTGAACCGGATGCGCCGGGAACGGGGTTTTTCTGTCAATCCCTGGACCACGCGTTCCTTTTTTCTGATTTCTCATCGATTGCTTATTAGTGAGACGTACGCCTCTGGTCTACGCGACTGGCTTGGAGAATTTGCGCCCCAATCGCTTTTGATTCTTGATGAAGCCCACCATGCTGCCCCGTCGAGCGGTAGCCGATATGCAATTGATACACAGATTACTCGCGCTATCCGAGATATTTCTCCCAGGTTTGAGCATCGCCTTTTTCTATCTGCAACTCCTCACAACGGACATTCCAACAGTTTCTCTGCCCTCCTTGAAATTCTGGACCCTCAAAGATTTTGCCGTGGAGTCCGGGTTCTAAAAAAGGACCTCAACAAAGTTTTGATTCGCAGGCTGAAATCGGATATCAGGGAGCTTGAGGGTGGGTTTCCCCGCCGTAACGTAGTGCCAATTGTAATTGATGGTCTGCCCCCGGATGCTCCTGAGCTCGTGCTTCCCAAAATACTGGATGATTACCGTCTTGTACGGGAAAAGCGTCTCAGCACCGAGACGAAATTCAGGCAGATCGCCGGTGCCCTTGTGATCGGAGGTCTTCAAAAACGCCTACTTTCGTCCATTGAAGCATTTGCCAAGACCCTTGCCGTTCACCGCAAAAGTGTTGAGAGGGCTCTGGAGAAGAAAAAGAATTCCACTGAACCCTCAAAACTCGACTGGAAGGACCTTGAACGGTTAACCTCTGGCGAGGACTTTGATGAAGATTTGGCCGACCAGAGCCGCGACAGCCAAGAAAACCCATCTGAGCCGGGCTTTGATGAACTAATGATTCAGGCGACGACCGCGTCAACTTCCGCGGATCGAGAGGAAATACGTATGACCTTGAATCGTGAGCTTGCCATTGTTGATAAGATGATCAATATTGCTGAAGCAAGTCGCCACAATGCAGACGAACGTGTTCGTTCAATCATCAAATGGATTGAGGACCACATGTGCCTCGGCCTCTCAACGGCAGATCGTCCGCAGTGGAACGAGCGCCGACTTCTCATCTTTACCGAGTACGAGGACACACGCCGATGACTCCAGCGCCATCTTGAAGGGGCAATCAGACATTCGGATAAAGGGGACCGTCGAATCGCCATTTTCACAGGGATTACGTCCCGAGAAAAACGGGAAGATGTCAAGGCAGCTTTCAACAAGGAGCCCGGCGATCATCCATTGCGGATCCTGATTGCCACAGACGCTGCACGTGAAGGGATCAATCTACAGCGTCATTGTTTTGATCTATTCCATTTTGATCTGCCGTGGAATCCTAGCCGGCTTGATCAGCGCAACGGCCGCATTGATCGGAAGCTTCAGCCTGCTGAGGAGGTCTTTTGCCGCTATTTTATTTTTAGGCAGCGGGCAGAGGATCGTGTCTTGGAAGTTCTTATGAACAAGGTCAAACGTATCCGCGAAGAACTTGGCAGTGCCGCAAAAGTTCTAGAGAATCGCCTTTCGACAAAGATTACTCGAGAGGGCATGCGATATGATAGTCTGGAACAACTTGAACTTGGTATTCGGGATTTATCCGTGGATGCGAAGCAAAAGACGATTGATGATGAACTTGGAGAGGCCCGCAGCCGTCAGGTTGACTTGCGGAACGAAGTCGAAATACTACGTAACCGATTGGAATTTTCACGAAGACGCATTGGCCTAACTCCCGTTAAGCTTCGTCAGGCATTGTCCATGAGTTTGAAGCTTGCGGGTGCGGCTCGGATCAAAGAAGTAGCCAGTAACGATAAAAGCCTTCCCCGTTATTCATTCCCTGCGCTTGATCTTGCAAGTAGACCGGACTGGACGGCGACACTAGACACTCTTCGAGCCCATAAACGGCGGGGAGAGACCTTTGGTGAATGGCGGCGCAGAACTCCTATACGGGAGATCACATTTGAGGATCCGGGAATCTTGGGAGAAAATGCCGTACAGCTTCACCTCGAGCATCGCGTGGTTAAGCGATTGCTTGGCCGGTTTACCTCTCAAGGGATGATTCATTTCGACTTATCCAAGGCATGTCTTACCGCAGCTTCGGATGCTATCCCGCGAGTCGTTCTTCTAGGCCGACTTGCCATCTATGGGCCAAGTGCTGCTCGGCTCCATGAGGAGATTGTGCCCATCACCGCCAGGTGGATTGATCCTAACGTACGCCAAGGTCGACTTAAACCTTACGGTGAATGGGGTGAGCAAGCCACACTGAATTCTCTGCAGCAAGCACTCAGTGAGGCCGGCCATTACCGCATTCCCGATCTGGTCCAACGGCGTCTTGAGGCTTCGGCAAAAATAGATATTGAGTCCCTTAGGCTTTATCTGGAACGTCGCGCAAAGGATCTTGCTCACGACGCTAAGAGTCGTCTTTCAAAGCGGGCGAACGAAGAGAAGCGCAGTATGATTAATCTGCTGCAGAGCCAGCGGAAAAGGATTGCAGCTGCTGTGCGGGAGTATGATGACCTACCGATGCTTGATTTTAATGATGGAGAACGACGCCAGCGTGAGTCCGATCACCGAACATGGAGGCGTCGCCTGCTAGAAATTGAACAGGAGTTGGATAATGAACCGCGTCGAATTATTGAAACCTACACCGTGCATGCTACTCGAGTTGATCCCATAGGCTTGGTTTATCTCTGGCCGAGGACAGGATAGATCATGGCAGATCGTATTCATCAAAACCAAATTCTTGCCCATCAAGAGTGGCTAGGCTTTGTTCAGCCCATAGGACTTGTGGTATCTCCAACCGTTTTGGTGAATGCCCAGGTGGTCCCTGATCGCAACGTTGCTCCTCGCTGGAAAGAATTCCAAAATGTACTTGAAGAGGATAAAGATGATGTAATCGCCCGATGGACTGCGCCAAATCTTCGGCAAATATTTCTGGACTTTTTGAAATGGGAAGAGAGTGATCTTGTTGACGTGAAAGACCACTTGCAGGACCTTGAAATCGCACTACCTGAGCTGGATGTAGTTCTCTCGTCGACCTGGGCAGTGCCGGGTGCGGATTCAAATGGGATGATGTTGATCCAAGCGGAGAAGAAAGGGGTGGATTTGGATAAGCCTCCTGCCGATTCAACAGGATGGAATGCCACGCTACATGCCCGGTTTGAGCGCTTGTTGCGTGAAACAGGGATTCCAATTGGGCTGCTTTGTACGGATGAGCGAATTCGCTTGGTCTATGCTCCTAAAGGTGAATCTTCTGGATACGCAACGTTTGATTTTTCACAGATGGCCTTGCCTGCGGGGCGCCCAATCTTGTCGGCATTCGAAATGCTTTTGTCGGCACAGGCGCTATTTGTGACTCCTTCTGAAGCCCAGTTGCCCGCCCTCCTAGCCAAAAGCCGCGACGCACAGGCGGAAGTATCCACCAAATTGTCCAGGCAGGTCCTTGCTGCGCTTTATGAGCTGTTGCGGGGATTCGTAGCAGGAGCGGATCGCGGTGGTGGAGTGGTAACAGAGCTTGCGCGGGCGGATCCAGATCAATTGTATGGTGGCTTGATCACCACTTTGATGCGGCTCATCTTCATCCTGTATGCCGAGGACAGAGGACTTATGCCCGATCACGAGGTGTACCAGCGGCATTATTCGTTGGGCGGTCTATTCACGAAACTTCGTGAAGATCAGGCTGCTTGGCCGGATACAATGGATCAACGGTATGGCGCGTGGGCGCAGCTATTGGTGTTGTTCCGGCTGATTCACGATGGCGGTTCTCATGGAGAGCTAAGATTCGTGGCACGGAAGGGTTCATTGCTTGATCCAGAACGATTTCCATTTCTTGAGGGAAAAAAAGTAAGGTTTACCAGAATGGATTGAGCATACCGGCAGAGGATCTGATGAATGGGACTATTGAGGACCTGCAAAGCCTTGAAAATGGCCCTCGGTTATGCCAAACATATGGTCAAATTCCGATGGTTTCAGATGCGTGCATCTGGAAGGTGTTGGAGTCTCTCATGGTGCTGGATGGAGAGCGTCTATCCTACCGCACGCTTGATGTAGAGCAGATTGGCTCGGTCTACGAGGCAGTAATGGGATTTCGTATTGAGCTCTCATCCGGGTGCTCCATTGCGATCCGTTCTCAGAAGAGAACTGGGGCTGCTGTTATTGTCGATTTGGACCGATTGCTTTGTCTAAATGGCAATCAACGTACGAGAGAGTTCAGGGATCAGACGGATCGGAAGCTGACCGGGAAGGCGGCAACGGGGTTCAGAAACGCATCCACTGTGGAAGCTTTAGTGGCTGCGTTGGATCGTGCGATTGATCGCGATGCAACGCCGTATGTGATCCCCGCTGACACTCCAATTCTGCAGCCGACTAATGAGCGACGTCGATCCGGGAGTCACTATACGCCACGCTCCCTGACTGAACCGATTGTTGCTGAAGCGCTGCGTCCACTACTTGAGAGACTCGGAGAGCGAGCACATCCAAACGAAATCCTCAAAATAAAGGTACTGGATCCTGCCACCGGATCGGGAGCATTCTTGGTGGAAACCTGTCGGCAGCTTGCGGAGCGCTTGGTGAAGGCTTGGAGCGTGCATGGTGGTAAGCCTGAGAAGTTGGTTGACGAGGACGAAGTACTTCACGCCCGGCGCGTGGTTGCTCAGAAATGTCTTTATGGTGTGGACCGGAATCCGATGGCGATAGACCTTGCGAAGCTATCCCTTTGGTTGGTTACGCTTGCAAGGAATCATGAGTTCACCTTCATCGATCATGCGCTGCGCCATGGAGATTCGCTGGTGGGGCTTTCGCGCAGGCAGATTGACCGGTTTCACTGGGAGGTGAATCCACAGACACAACAGGCATCGTTGCATTCGCAGGAGATTGACAAAGCATGTGAGAGGGTTGCCGAGCTTCGCCAGTTAATCCAGCAGCTTGGCGGCGAAATCCCCGAACATGAGTTGCAGGGCCTTATGGACGAGATGGATAAGGAACTCAGGAGAATCCGAAAGATTGCCGACCTAGTACTCTTGGCTTTTTTCGAAGGAAAAAACAAACAAGAACGAGATGATAATCTCAAGAAGTACGCTAGTCTTATTGTGAGTGGGGAAAAGGAGGAGTCCAAAAAAATGATTGCCGATGTTACCCGGCAATTACCGTTTGATTCGTTCCAATGGGTGCTGGAGTTTCCTGAAGTGTTTGATCGAAAAAATCGGAATAATCCTGGGTTTGATGCAGTTGTAGGCAATCCACCCTTCGCCGGCAAGAACACGATTGCTGCCGCTAATCCTGCGGCTTATCCAGGCTGGCTTAAAGCCCTTCATACTGGGAGCCACGGGAATGCCGACCTTGCAGCGCACTTCTTCCGCCGGGCATTCAATCTCTTGCGGAAGGGAGGGACACTCGGGCTGATTGCTACCAACACGATTTCGCAGGGCGATACTCGCTCAACAGGTCTGCGCTGGATCTGCGAACATGAAGGTATTATCTATCACGCCCAACGTCGATTCAAATGGCCAGGAGAAGCGGCGGTCATTGTGAGTGTAGTTCATGTGACCAAAGGAGGATATAGAGGAAAGAAAGCATTGGATGGAAAGCCGGTGGATCGGATCACGGCGTTTTTGTTTCATGTTGGCGGGCATACGAATCCGAACGTATTGAAGGAGAACTCGGGGAAGAGCTTTCGAGGCAGTATTGTTCTTGGGATGGGATTCACGTTTGATGATACGGGCAACAAGGGGGTAGCAACACCGATTGCAGAAATGGAGTGCTTGATCCAAAATAATCCGCGGAATCAGGAGGTGATTCTCCCGTATATCGGAGGACAAGAGGTCAACACCAGCCCGGTTCATGCACATCACCGCTATGTAGTTAATTTTCGTGATTGGCCGCTTCGCCGTGTCGATTTAGATATGATGTGGCGGGGTGCAGACGAGGAGCGTCGCAAGGACTGGCTTCAAGAGGGGAGCGTTCCCTTGGATTATCCCCATCCAGTAGCGGCTGATTGGCCGCAGCTGTTGAACATTGTTGAAGAAAAAGTGAAATCAGGGCGGGAAGCCCTCTCTCAGAGGCATGGCTCAAACCGGGAGGCAACTCAGCAATGGTGGAAATTTTTGGCATATGGACAAGGATTATACGTCTCCATGATCGGACTTGACCGCGTGTTGGCAATCTCCAACGTCACACCGCATGCCCAGTTTGCTTTTCTGTCTCCGAGTCAAGTATTCAGTAATACACTCGTCATCTTTCCATTATCCACCCATTCTGCCTTTTGTACGCTCCAGTCTCGTCCTCACGATATCTGGGCGCGATTTTTAAGTTCATCTCTGAAGGATGATCTGAGATACACCCCCACGGATTGTTTTGAGACCTTCCCATTTCCTACAGGCTGGGAAACATATCCCTCGCTTGAAGTGGCAGGAGATACCTACTACAACTTCCGCGCAGAGCTTATGGTCAAGAACAACGAGGGCATGACGAAAACCTATAACCGTTTCCATGATCCCGACGAGCGTGATCCACAAGTCCTAAAACTCCGAGCTCTGCACGCCAAAATGGATCGCGCAGTGCTAGATGCCTATGGGTGGACCGACATCCCCACGGACTGCGAGTTTCTATTGGATTATGAGATTGATGAAGAAACCTGGGGTAATAAGAAAAAACCTTATCGCTACCGCTGGCCCGACGAAATCCACGATGAGGTGCTTGCACGCCTTCTGGACCTGAATGCCAGACGCTACGAGGAAGAATGTATCGCCGGTAAGGAATAGCCTCCTAACATGGAATCAGCTCCAACCTTCGAAAACAGCGCTTCCGTAAGAGATTACCTGATTCGCGCACTGCGACTGGATCTGATCGGCCCCGATCCTGAGGATCACGCATATCAGCATGAAGGATTGCAGTTTGCACCGTCCAAGTGGTACATGACAGGATTTCTGGTCCCGGCTGGTGCCCCTTTGGAGCAGCGAGCGCAGGACACCGAGGAAGAACAGGATGAGCCGTCGGAGCCATCGCATGGCGCCGATGATGCAGCAGCTCCCGAACGGGGGAGTGGAAAACGGGTCTTTTTCCCCTCCTCCCTGGGCTTGAGTGTTCTGGTGGGCTCAGCTGCAACCGCTCTCAAACTTATTGTGAATTGGGGGGATTATGCTCCTGTAGAATTGAGTGAAGGAGCACACCAGGGTCAACCAACTCGCCGCCACCCCGTACCCTGGAGGCGCACTCCCCGCACCGCGGAGCTGACCATTGACCTCGTATCTGCGAGAGTCGGTCAACAGATGCCCATAGATATTCCAGGGAGTGACGGACTCAGGATCGCCTACATCATCCGTAATACAACCGTACAACAAGCCGACGAAAAGAAAGCGGTTCGGGCAGTCTCCATCTTTGTGGTGAATCATCGGACGCCCGCAAAGAAGAATAAGCTGCAGGATGTTACCTATGCGTTCCAGGTTCACCTGACGGTCACATCCGACCAACCGTTTATTCCACGCTATGATCCGCGTGGACTGGAGAGTGATGACTGGGACGACCGGCTCTCGGATCTCCATTACCGGGATGCCGCCGAGTACGCGGTCGGGCATAATGTGTCGGTATGCGCAGATGTGGATGAAAACCACTGCCACAAAGTCCACACCGAGTGGATGCCCCAGGCAGCGGTAGAGCGCGTGGAGCCATCAAAGATTCCCAACGTGGAATTCAAGATGGAGGCACTTGGTAAACTGCAAAGTGCAGCGGCTGCGCGGCAGGTGCTGAACCCGCTAGTAGATCAGTATCACGACTGGATTGCGGAGCAGAATGCAGATGCACAACGCTTTTCCGGGAACCGCCGGGAAGTTGCCGACGAACTGGTGAGAAGGGCTACGAGTGCGGCAAATCGCATTCAGGCGGGGATCAATCTGCTGGATGATGCCGCGGTGCTGGATGCATTTTGTACCGCGAATCGGGCCATGGCCGCGGCAGCCCGGCGGCGCATCGCACAGGAGCAAAATACATCCCCTGACGCAGTGTCTCCGATTATATGGCGGCCTTTTCAGCTCGCCTACATCTTGATCAACCTCCGCGGTGTAGCGAATCCAACACATGTTGAGCGAGAGACCGTCGACCTGCTGTTTTTTCCCACGGGTGGTGGGAAGACGGAGGCATATCTTGGCCTAGCTGCATTTACGATGGTACTCCGGCGCCTACGTAATCCCGTTCAAGCAGGGTACAGGGGTCTGTCCGTACTTATGCGGTACACACTCCGGCTTCTGACACTGGATCAGCTCGGACGTGCAGCCGCCCTGATCTGTGCTCTGGAACTAGAACGCGAACAAAACCCCGAGCGGCTTGGGGAATGGCCCTTCGAAATAGGACTCTGGGTAGGGCGCGCAGCTACCCCCAATTATATGGGAAAGAAGGGAGATTCATCTCCAAATACAGCGCGCGCTAGGACAATGAGGTTCAATAATGATTCCTCAAAGGATCCACCATTGCCCTTGAATCGCTGTCCCTGGTGTGGAACGAAATTCAATAAATTTTCCTTTCGACTCCATCCCAATCCACATGAGCCAACAAATCTACATGTGTCTTGTGCGAGACGAGCCTGTGATTTTTCCAGACAGCGTCGTCTATTGCCGATAGTCGCCGTGGATGAACCAATTTACGAGCGACTGCCTGCTTTGATGATTGCGACAGTGGACAAGTTTGCTGCCATGCCATGGAGTGGGGAGACTGCTCGCTTTTTTCAGGGCCTGGATCCAGGCAATCCTCAACCACCTGATCTGATTATCCAAGATGAACTGCACCTCATCTCCGGGCCACTTGGGACCATGGTGGGACTGTATGAAACAGCGATTGACCATCTCTGCCTGCGCAACATTAATGATCAAGAGGTGCGACCAAAGATCATCGCGTCCACTGCGACCGTCCGCCTGGCCCAGAAGCAGATTCGCGCCCTGTTCGGGCGATCGACTGTCGAAGTCTTTCCGCCCCCAGGAATTGATCGCCGGGATTCATTTTTTGCAAAGCAGGTGCCCCGAACTAGGAAAAGTCCAAGGCTTTATCTGGGGATTTCTGCTCAAGGACGTGGACCGAAAGTGGTATTCCTCAAGAGTATGATCACACTTATGGCAGCCGCCCAGCTTGCATGGGAGGCTGCCGAGGAACGTGTCGAGTCTAACCCGGCGGATCCTTATATGACCGTGGTCGCCTACTTCAATGCCTTGCGGGAGCTGGGGAGTGCGCGCCGGATCACCGAAGACGAAGTCCGATCCCGGCTGCTAAATTATCACGGACGCACGCGCTTGGATGAACCCACGGGGCTCTTTGTGAACAGGCAGATTGGATTGGAACCCGTGGAACTAACCTCCCGGGTTGGGACAGCGAAGGTTGCCGAGGCCAAACGCAAGCTTTCGCTGGGGTTCCATGAGCGAGAACGCGTCGATGTTGCACTGGCCACCAATATGATTTCGGTCGGACTTGATATCACACGACTAGGACTTATGGTCGTATCCGGTCAGCCAAAGAGTACCTCCGAATATATTCAGGCGACCAGCCGGGTTGGCCGGGATCCCGACCGCCCCGGTTTAGTGGTGACACTCCTTAATCTTCACCGGCCCCGTGACCGCTCTCATTACGAGCACTTCTCAGCCTGGCATGAATCATTCTATCGAGGCGTCGAGGCAACCAGTGTGACCCCGTTCTCGCCGCGTGCTCTGGACCGGGGACTTCCGGCAGTTACGGTGGCCTTGACGAGACTCGGAATTCCAGAACTGACTCCAATGCTTTAAACTAGCAGAGTTGAACACTACAGTGCGGACACCTCAGCACTAGCGAAAGCTGTGGGGGAGCGGGCAAGCATTCACAAGGAAGCAGTTCAAGAGGCCCAAATCAATCATGTCAACAGCCGCGCGCAGAGTCTGATTGATGATTGGGCTGTCCTTGCTCACAAAGCCGGAGACGATGGAGTGACATTCGGATATGCCCGCCGCGGGAAAGGGGTTAACACACCTCTCCTGCGTGAGATGATTGATCCAGACCGGGACAAACTCAATCCTACCCAACTCCAATTCCGGGCTCCGCGGTCACTGCGTGATGTAGAGCCGGGCGTTCTTCTTGTTACCAAAAGTCCAGAGGAGGATTGACCTAAAGAGTAGGAATGACAGATAATATTCTGCGTCAGAGCCAACTTATCACAACGTACGGGCCGGGGGCCATGATTGATCTCCCCGACCATTCAGTGATAATTTCCGGGTCGGGGGATTGGTCTTACCAAGGGCGGGAACGGATTGAAGAAACGCGTCTGGTAGCTAAACTCCAGAGAATCTTGAGTGTGCCTTCACTTTCTCTATGGACGCCGCCGCGCCATGAAGAAGGGAGGGGGAGGTCCTCACCGGTTCGAGCCCGTATTTTTCCGAGTTGGTTCATCGTTAAAGATTCCATTCTTTCTCCGCATAATTTTCAGTGGCGAAGGCAAAGGCTAGTGCAATGGGCTCACTTGCACAAATACCGGTTTATTGATGATGATGGTAAGCGGAAGAAAGTTGTCCCCGTTCGCTTTGTGTGCGGTTGCCGTCTGGGACACATTGATGATTTAGACTGGCGTCGCTTGGCTCATCAGGGAGAAACCACATGTACCCGTCCTCTCTGGCTGGAGGAACGCGGTACCGGCGCGGGAATCGGAGATATCTATGTCGTGTGTGATTGTGGTAAAGAGCGGTCACTCTATGAGGCCTCAGGGCCAGTGGGGATCCTTGGTAAGTGCAAAGGAAAAAGGCTGTGGATTGGTCCCTATGCAAGGGAGCGATGCGGCGAAAACTATCGACTCCTCGTGAGAACTGCGAGCAATGCGTACTTCACTCAAACTATGAGTGTCATCTCTCTACCAGAGTATGATGCTGGACTAGCCTCTCGGGTTGCAGAGCATTTTGATGCATTAGAGTCTTTTGATTCCATGGAGATGCTTGAGCATTTTCGGAAAAATGCAAGGCTCAATATCGCTTTTGATGGCATCGCCAACAAAGAGGTACTTAACGAATACCGCAGACAAAAAGGAGGAGGGGAAGAGAATGATGTTACCGTGAAGGCAGCGGAATTTGAGGTGCTCAGCAGTGGTAAGAGTTCTATTGGGGAGAATAACGCACGTTCCCGCTTCTACGCCGAAACGCTGCCGCGAGAGAGTTGGGATTCCGAGCAAAAACAGGTCACTTCCCCAATCGACAAGTTGGTCCTCGTTCACCGTCTCCGTGAAGTAGTTGCACTTCTAGGCTTCACGCGATTTGAGGCTACCACTCCGAATAAGGACGGTGAATTGGATTTGGATGTTCGCCGGGCGTCACTTGCCGATGAGATTAGTTGGTTGCCTGCCATTGAGAACCGCGGAGAAGGTGTCTTCCTGTCGTTCAAGAGCGATCAAATTCAGCAATGGCTGTCGCGCCCTGATGTCCAAGGGCGCGGGCAACAGATTCTAAAGGGTTACAATCTCTGGGCTGGGCAACAAAGCCGATCAACAGATGGTTTCCCAGGATTACCCTATATCATGTTGCATTCTCTCTCGCACATGCTCATGACAGCTATCGCACTCGAATGCGGATATCCGACCAACTCACTGCGTGAGCGCGTCTACGCAGGAGAAAACGGTTACGGGATCCTCATCTATACGGGTTCGTCCGATTCGGATGGAACCCTCGGTGGATTGATTGAAACCGGACGACAACTGGAGCTGCATCTACAGCGAGCGCTCAGAGATGGTAGCCTTTGCTCCAATGATCCAGTTTGTGCAGAACATTCGCCTGATGCGGCGCTTGAAGGTCGCTCTTTGCTAGGGGCAGCCTGTCACGGCTGCCTGTTGATAGCAGAAAGCAGCTGTGAGCAGCGTAATAATTTTCTTGATCGTGCGCTTGTCGTTCCAACGATTGCAGAAAAGGATGCCGCCTTTTTTGAGCTTCCAGAATTCTAATGAAGTTTGACCATCTCGCGTCGCTCAATCGAAAAGAATTACTCCGGTTAGCAGAGCAATTCGTAATCGATTCGTCATCTCCCCCAATGACTGAATTAGCACTGCGAAACCATCTAACGAGAGACCATGCCTCGCAGGTAGCTGCATTCCTCAAAGAGTTGGTGCAGCAGAACATGTCCCCCGCCCAGATCGCACTATTACTTCGTGCATTTGTTGCCGGAACTGAGGTTTCTAGCTACGCTTCATCTCCGGCGGAGGTTGTGATTACGGGTCCTGATGTCACAACCAGTGCCCGTGACACTAGTGTAGTTGTGCGGCAACTTTTTCGCAAAGCCCATCAACGAGTGTTGGCCGTGGGTTTTGCGGTTCATCAAGGGAAGTCCGTGTTTAAGACATTGGGGGAGCGATTAGACAGCAAAGATGCTTTGGCAGTAACGCTCTGTCTCAACATTGAGCGCTCTCGGGGAGACACTACTCGGCGTCAGGACATCGTTCGACGCTTTGCAATCGAGTTTGTGCGGGATGCGTGGCCCGGTGAACGGCTTCCCACAGTCTATTACGATCCTCGTTCGCTGGACTCTTCGGAGCGGACAGCCAGTTCGATGCATGCAAAGTGTATTGTAATTGATGGCGAGGAAGCGTTTGTGACCTCGGCAAATTTCACAGAAGCAGCCCAGCAGAGAAATATAGAGTTCGGCCTCTTGGTCAACTCTCCTATCATTGCACGCCGGATCGAGAGCCACTTTACTACTTTGATTCGGAACGATTTGCTTGCAAGAGTGCCACTTTCTTAATCAGTGCAACAAATAATCTGATGCGAATCATTTGAACTATGAATCGCCTGGTTCCCTTTAATCCAAAGAGGACAACGCCTAGCTGAATAAGGTGGAAACCAACTGTATAAGTCCCACGGCCTATACAGTTTCCCGATCACGCAGCGAAAATACGATTCACGGTTGCTGATTCGGTGGTTCTGCTTCTAAACTTGTCGGGACAATTCAGGGCGCCGAACGATTCCTCTATTCGTTAATCCGAAACCTGTCGAAAACTAACGGGTTTCCCCGGCCCAGTAGCAGCAGTCATCAATAATTGATTAATGAGCAAAACAGCCAGTTGTGTCTAGCGTCAATTAGAATTTAAGTCGGCGACAATTAGAATTTAAG
>JAPPGC010000058.1 GCA_028875125.1 Bacteroidota bacterium
TGAAAAACACTAATTTTAACTGTCGTCAACTGTAGTTTTAATTGTCGTTGGACATACCAGTTCAGCTGCCATCAAAAGTTTTTTCTGCAGAGCCAAATAATTGCAGCAAAATTACAGACGCTCAAACATCCATCCGGTGTAGAGCAGTCCCCCCCAGTATGGGCGAATAAGCTTCAGGCCGGCAATTTGACATATCTCCATAATCCGGTCCTCACCGACATAGGCGATTCCGGCTTTAAGCCTTTTGAGCAAACGATCCTTCTTCTTTCCCGTGTAACCACGAAGGTCCATGTAACGGATCCACGCGCTATAAAAAAGCTTGAAATAAGCCTCGGAGGGATCACCATGCAAATCAAACAGCATAATCGTCCCCCCAGATTTCACCCGCTGAACAACACTCTGTATGAGGGTATCCTTAGGTCCACTATCCAGAAGAAAATGCATTACATTGATGACCGTTGCCGCATCAAACCGGTAATCAAGATCAAGTTCATGCGTGTAGCAATTATGAAACTGTACACGTGAGCGTACACCCAGACGCTGGGCTACCTTTTGAGAATACTCTATCATGGATCTCGAGGGATCAACACAATCAAATCTCCAGTCTCTAGCTGACGGAGCAAAGACTTCCAATTCTCGGCCTGTACCGCAGCCTACAATCAGAAGTCTGGCATCTTTCTTCAATCTTTCCTGCAGCAGCGCAAGCGTGGCAACAAAATATTCGTTATACCCGGGGATTACACGGCTGGCAAGTTCTTTATACTCCTCGCCGTAATCGCCGTCAAAGTTAAATGCTTTTGGATCTTTCACTTCTGTTCATAGTGAACTTGGTTCAAGTCCAAATTTAAGAGTTTCTAGAAAATGGCAAACGTAATTCTCCGACCAGACTGGGTGCTTCCCGAAAGTGCGTGCACGACCAAGGTTGCTTACACAAACAGGCGCAAGTTTATTCAAGCTCTTGGCTTGGGATCCATAGGATTTGCTGCTATGGGAGGATGCTCCGCGGAAAGCAGGGGTATGGTGGATGGCCCTTTGGACAAGATCCCAAAAAACGCACCACGTGACGGCTTTCCCGCCCCACGTAACGAATCCTACCAGGTACCCGAAAGGGAAATTACCGAGCGCCTTGTTGCCTCCTCGTACAACAACTTCTACGAGTTTATTAACCAAGGTGATCTGAAGAATGTCTGGCCACTGGTTGATGATTATAAACCTTTCCCATGGACGCTGGAAGTGCGTGGGCAAGTTGCCAAGAGACAGACCTGGGATCTCGAGGAGCTTATTAAATCGATGCCCCTGGAGGAACGCGTTTGTCGTTTTCGCTGTGTGGAGGCATGGTCCATGACCATCCCCTGGACAGGATTTCCACTTGCAAAGCTGATTGAAAGATGTGAGCCAAAGTCATCAGCTTCATACGTAAAATTTACATGTGTCTCACGCCCCGACCAACTGCCTGGACAAAAGCGGGCAACTTGGTACCCCTGGCCCTACTTTGAGGCATTACGGATGGACGAAGCCATGAACGAATTGGCTTTTGTTGCTGTCGGTATGTACGGCGAGCCTCTGCCAAAACAGAACGGTTCACCTTTAAGACTAGTGCTGCCTTGGAAATACGGCTATAAAGGACCCAAGGCCGTCACACGTATTGAGTTTACGCGGAGGCAGCCCGGTACTTTCTGGAATGAATTGCAACCCAGAGAATATGGATTTCTGTCCAATGTGAACCCTAACATCCCCCACCCGCGCTGGACGCAGGCGTCGGAAAAATTCCTGCCAAGCGAGGGTGTTGAACGGCGAATCAGAACCCAAATATTCAATGGATATGATGAATGGGTTGGACACTTGTATCCCGATGAGCCCCGAACCCCCAGTGGCCCGATCGTCCGCTAGTTTCTAGCGGCGCTGCCTCGAAAATGATCTGTTCCAGAAATAAGCCAGCACGGCAGACAGGATAGCCCCCAAAAAGCAGATCCCCATCTGGGAAGCTGCTATCAACCAGTGAGCTGGCATCAGTCGGTCAATTACGATTTCCTGTGGTTTCCCCGGTCGTACGTGCACCTGGAGTGAGTCTTGGTCTTTTACACGAGACCACAATGACTGCGGGAGAGACATCTTTTCACGGCGAATAGTTTGACCATTCGGCAAGGTTACACTAAGGTCAATGTACCCGTAGGTTACATCTGCACGGTTGGTCGTGTCAAATCCTCCTACCTCAGCTACGGCAGAGATACCTTGCTCGAATGTTGTTTTCAACTGCCAAGCAACCAGCCCCTGGTTAGCAGCCAGGCCAGTCAGTACTACCGGTATTGCCCAGAACAGCCTTGCAACGAGCCTCACCATTGAGAAGGTGCTACCGCTAGCTCAGAAACAGGTATGGCTTCCATGTGTCTTCAACCGCACCAACATAATCACGAATAAACATGACGTGGCTTGGTCTGAAAGGTTTTCGACGAAGTGGCATTCTTGCCTCTTCAGGTGTGCGGTTGCCTTTTCGATTATTGCAGGCAATGCATGCGGCGACCAAATTAGTCCAGTGGTCCCTTCCTCCCCGCGACTTTGGCAATACGTGGTCGACAGTCAGTGACTCCCTGCAATTGCAATACTGGCACCTGTGCCTATCCCGACGAAGTATATTTTTCCGTGACAACATGATGTTTCTGTATGGGACTCGCACATAACCCCGTAGTCGCACAATGCTCGGATAGGGAAATTTGGTAGAGGGGGATCGAAAAAACCGACCGGGAACACATTCCACCAGGTCTGCCTTATCTAAATGCATAAGCACAACTGCACGACGTGCTGTACAGACCGTAAGCGCACTGTAGTCAAAATTCAGGACAAGAACATGCAGCCTCATATTACACGCATGATGAGCCTTGGCAAGAATACATTGTGGAATCGTCTGTACCCGGTCACAAAAATAACAAGCCCCGAGCAAGAATCACACCGAAGCAAAGAACTCATCACAACAATGAAAGATCTCTCATTCGAGACTAGGAATCGAATTCCAGAACTTCCACGGTATCTCCTGTACGTATGATACCGGTAAATTCGGGCACAAGGTTCTCTCCAAAGTAAACATTACTACCCCTTTTCCGAAAACTACTCAGCGTACGTAAAGGCTCTTTTCCCCGAGAAGCTGTATCCTGATCCACCGTTGTAATAGTGCATCGGGTACACGGTTTGACCACCGTAAAGATAACCTCCCCTATTCGGAGTCGTTGCCAAGTATCCTCTTCAAATGGAGTACCGCCGGATACCACTACGTTGGGGCGAAACCGTTCCATAGGAATGGGGGTCGTCAGCTTCTCGTTCAGCATGATAAGCGAAGCTTCTGTCGTACAAAGCAGTGGATAACCATCGGCAAAAGAGACTGTAGTCCCTGGTTTGGTATACTTGGTACTCGTCTGTCTTAGGTTGGGGTCGTACATGTAAACCAAATTAACGCGGCGGCCCAAAAAGGAACTGAGCCAAATACTTGCTTCTTCGGGCGCCTTCTGTGCCGGTACTAAATCCTTCCACACCAAAACCTCTATGATATCTGTCCTTTCTCCGAGAAGAGAAACCGTTTGATATCGATGACCACTTGCCGTCAGAAGTAAACTGCCATCATCAAAGGGCACCGCCTGAATCAATGCCATACGAGGCAATTCACGTTGTGTCAGGAGTCGCGCGTGCTCATCAACAATCATCCAGCGACGGTCTCCAGAAAGTCCCCACGGATTTACCGTGGCACGGATCTGGGCAACGCGATGCGTTGACTTTATCGGATATATGTGCAAGCTTCGCAGAATCATTACATCAAAAACGCAAAAGAAATCAGGCTACACCGCTTTACGAATACAACGAATATACAGGTCTATCGGCCGACAATTTAGCTCAAGTCAAATCGTTCTCATTTAGCCGTGGGGCTACCATTTCACCCCCAACCCGGGCATTGTACCCGGGAAAGATCCCCACTTCCATGGAGCGGTATGGGCACCTATTCAGACGACCCCATTCCCACTAACGACAATCATATCCTGAGAAGACATTGTCACAATCCGAATAGATCAAAGCATCACTGCTGCACACCTCACGTATATGCGCGGTGAAACTTCTTGATATGCGTCTCCCTCGAATTCAACTATAACGCTTCAATTCAAAGAGTCCATCCCTGTATCCAGGTTGAACCTGCATTGCATTGATTTTGAAATAAGAGCCGCCTTAGAACCATTATCTCGAAACCGACTGAATTGTGATTGCAAATCCCTCTCGCATAATTAAACTATACTCAAATCCCAATGGTATTCACTTACGCTCAAAACGATTGAACTTTTCCCTAAATTTCTGCACACCGAAAATGCGAATGCGATACTTGATTGCACTCGGGCTTTGCCTGCTGGTTGCCTGCTCCGACCCAACAACGCCTTCATGGGAAACTCACATCGATGCGTTCATCTCCTCTGAACTGACTGCAAAGGAGATTCCTGCCCTCTCCATCACGATAATTGACGGGGATCAGGTTGCTTGGTCAAAAGGATATGGAGAGGCTTCACCCGAGGTACCTACTACCTCTCAAACTGTATATCGCGTAGCCTCTGTTTCCAAACTTTTTACCGCACTCGCAGTGATGCAGATGGTCGAGGACAGTCTCTTGAGTCTTGACGAACCTGTTACTTCGTGGGTACCCGATTTTGCCCCAGATAGACCATATAACACCCCCATTACACTCCGACAACTGCTCAGCCACAGGTCCGGGCTGGTTCGTGAACCCCCGGTGGGACATTATTTCGACGATACATCCCCTACCCTGTCCAAAACCGTAGAAAGCCTGAACAATACACGGCTGATCGGCGAGCCAACAAAGAGAACTAAATACTCCAATGCTGCTGTGAGTCTGGCAGGCCACATACTGAGCCAGGCGGCTGGCATGCCTTTCCATGAATTTGTTCAGAGCCAGTTGATTGAGCCGATGGGGCTCAAAAATACCAGCTTCGCGCAACGTGAAGATTTAAGAAATAATCTGGGAAAGGGCTACATGTGGCGCTACGATACTTCCGACCTCACCGAAGCACCTGTATTTGAACTGGGTATTGGACCGGCAGGAAACCTGTATACCACTACAGAAGACCTCGGAATATTCATTCGTACACTGTTCGCCATCGAACGTGATGAACGTCCTGATCTGCTCAGTGCCAAGTCGCTCCGGGAAATGTGGACCGTGCAGTTCTCAGACGATTCAAGTGGATTTGGAATAGGATTTCATGTATCTGACCACAATGGTCAATTGCGCATAGGACACGCTGGTATGATCTATGGATACAGCACACGTGTTTATGCCTTGCCCGGTCAGGAGATAGGGGTAGCTGTTGTCGCGAACCTTGATGCAGTCAATTCGGTGGTTGATCGAATTGCAGCATACGCACTAGATCTTGTTCTGGCGTCAAAAAATGGAAACCCATTACCAACCAGACCTACCTATACACTCGTGGATTCCGTTACTGCAAGGGCAGTTGATGGTGCTTATGGCGAGGATATCGTACTAACTGAGCGAAATGGAAAACTCTCGATAGAAAAGGCACCCGTAAGAGTGACTGTGAGAAAAGAGAACGACGTATTTGTCACAGACGGAAGACTTGGACACGGGGAATACCTCAGCGTATCGAACGATACACTGATATCTGTTGACGGGCGTTTCAGCCGTCGTCCAACTCGTCACCCGGCCCCTCCATCAGTCGAACAGCAAGGATTAATCGGGGAATACGGATGGGATCACAATGTCTTATACATCTATGAATCCGAAGGTCAATTACACGCCCTCATTGAATGGTTCTTTGAATATCCATTGGAAAAAATCGCCGACGATCTCTACCGCTTTCCCTACTATAGCCTGTACGCGGAAGAAACCCTCAAATTTGCTCGTGACGACAACGGTCGTGCAGTTGAGGCGAACCTTGAGGGTATTGTTTTCAATCATCGCAATATTGAACCAGAGGATGGCGCAGTTTTCAAGATTGTACCTCGCGCACCTATGGATTCGCTGCGTCGCATAGCAATGGAAGCAACTCCTCCAGTCGAAGAAGGGGTGTTTAGAGATATAGATCTGGTCGAACTGATCTCACTCGACGAAACAATCAAACTGGATATACGCTACGCCACGCGTGATAACTTCATGGACGAGGTCTTCTACACGCAAGCGCGGGCGTTCCTGCAGCGCCCGGCAGCAGAGGCCTTGCTTTTGGCCCATCAATCCCTGAAACCGTATGGCTATGGTCTGGTCGTCTACGATGGATATCGTCCGTGGTATGTTACCAAAATGTTTTACGATGCCACTCCTGACGATTTGCGACATTTTGTAGCCAACCCTGCCAACGGGTCACGCCATAACCGCGGCTGCGCGGTAGACATTGGGCTCTATTACTTATCTTCGGGAAAGATTGCAGCCAGTGTCAGTGGATACGATGAATTCACTCCTCGTGCATACTCTGATTATCCCGGTGGAAGCAGCGAGGCCCGCTACCATCGAGAACTTCTCCGTGATGTAATGGAGGAAGCGGGATTCACAGTTTATGAGGCGGAATGGTGGCATTTTGATTTTAAAGGGTGGCATCACTACCCAATTGTTAACGAGACATTTGAAGACTTGAACTAGCCTAGCCACGCTAACAGTACACCTTTAATAATGGCCGACGTTACTACCAATACGGATATTCGATTCGACCCCAGCGAAAAGCCACCCCTGCCTCTGACCATCGGCATGGGGTTGCAATTGGCGCTTCTCAGTATCGGCGGAGTTGTTCTCACGCCTGCCATCATTATCCGTTCAGCTCTGGGGGACGGGGCTAATGAATACTTGGCTTGGGCTGTCTTTGCTGCGGTGGTCGTCTGTGGCATCTCGACCATCCTTCAGGCCCTGGGAAAATTCAGGGTTGGTGCAGGGTACATTCTGCTAATGGGCACCTCTGGTGCTTTTATCGGAGTTTGTATTGGAGCACTCGTCAAGGGTGGTCCTGCTACTATGGCAACCTTGATCATCGTATCGGCACTCATGCAGCTCCTTTTCGCTGCCAAGCTTGCCCGATTCAGACGCGTACTTACTCCTACAGTCACCGGTACGGTGATTATGCTCATCGCGGTAACGGTAATGCCTATCCTGTTTGATATGATGGAACCGGTAACTGACCCAGGAGCTTCCTCTACAGACGCGGACCCAACAGGATTTGTACTAAGTGCGGGCACTGTTCTTGTGATTACGCTACTGTTAGCCATGAAGGCACGGGGAATTATCCGGTTATGGGCACCGATGATCGGCGTAGCTGCTGGAACTGTCGTTGCTCTGTTTTTTGGTATGTACGATACACAGTCTGTTGCCGACGCCAATTGGGTTGGCTTTCCTACCACGGGTTGGCCGGGCATAGATCTATCATTTGGCCTCGTTTTCTGGGCTCTCTTGCCCGCCTTCATCTTCGTTACCATGATTGGAGCCATTGAGACCGTTGGGGATTCGATTGCTATACAGCAAATCTCCTGGCGGACTCCTCGCGCCTCCGATCACCGTACAGTTCAAGGGGCGCTTTCGGCAGATGGCGTGGGTAACCTTCTCTCTGGACTGGTTGGAACCATCCCAAATACAACCTACTCCAGTTCGGTTTCTATGGTTGAGCTCACCGGCGTGGCATCCAGAGTTGTCGGCGTTGCGCTCGGGATCATATTTTTGTTTCTGGCCCTGATCCCAAAATTCCTAGCTCTCGTTCTTGCGATCCCTGCGCCCGTTGTAGGGGCGTTTATCATGGTTCTGATTGCTATGCTATTTATGCTGGGGATGAAAATCGTAGTCCAATCTGGGATTGATTACCGAAATGGTTTAATCTGTGGGATTTCTTTCTGGATTGGATCAGGACTTCAAAGTGGTGCAATTTATCCAGAATTCGTGAGCAGTATCGCGGCGGGAACTTTCGAAAACGGAATGGTTGGGGGTGGATTGGTTGCCATTCTGTTAACCCTTGTGTCCGAGTTTGCCTTTAAGACCCGGAAACGCATGGTGGTGGACTTGGACATTGGTTCTCTCCCAGAGATAAATTCCTTTGTGAAAAAATTTTCCACGACCCACTCCTGGTCCGATGATTTCACCATACAAGTTGAGGGGGCTGCCGAAGAGGCGTTACTGATTCTTTGCAATCAAGTAGAAACGGCCGAAGAAAAAGGACTCCTGCAACTAATGATCAAAGCGGAATCGGAGCAAGCTGTCCTAGAGTTCATAGCTGCCGACTCCAAGGAGAATCTCCAAGACCGGATTGCACTTATGGGATCGGACTTTTCGGGACCGGACTTGGAGAGAGAAGTCTCACTCCGGATGCTCAAGCACCTGACCACTTCTGTCCAACATGAGCGCTACCACGGTACAGATATAATCACCCTAGAGGTGAGAAAGTCCACTTCAAATCGCCATGGTTCCATCTGATACCAGGCGACTTCCAGTGCACTGAAACTTACATCCGCAGCTATTCCAGCTCGAGTACCGGCTTGGCCCTCTTTATTGGTGGCTCACTTGTTGGTACTCCAATCCCGGCAATTGTCTGCCCGAGTTCAGCGTTAATCGCAGCCTGTAGCTCTTCCAGTTCTGACTTGGAGCCTACAACAATGTCACGGAAGCGCGGTTGCCCCGTACCGGCAGGAATTAGGTGACCGACAATAACATTCTCTTTGAGTCCATAGAGTGGATCAACCTTGGCCCCGATCGCTGCTTCAGTCAACACCTTGGTGGTATCCTGGAATGACGCAGCCGATACAAAGGAATCAGTGGCAAGTGCTGCCCGAGTAATTCCTAAAAGCATGGGTTCACCCACTGCAAGTTGCGCCTCGCGCACCGTAACACTCTGTAAGTCACGCCGTCTCATTTCTGAATTCACTTCACGCAATTGACGCCTGTCAATCAGAGTGCCAATCCGTAAATCAGAGTCACCAGCGTCAGTTACGATGAACTTGTCATACAAGGCATCATTGAGCTCCTCAATCTGAAAACGGGCAATCGCCTCCGCCTCCAGGAGTGAAGTATCCCCAGGATCGGTGATGTACACTTTCTGCATCATCTGGCGCACCATAACCTCAATATGCTTATCATTAATCGCTACGCCCTGTAGTCTATATACCTCCTGAATCTCATTCACGAGATACTCCTGGACCGCTCGTGCACCTTTAATCCGAAGGATATCGCGCGGCGATATCTGTCCGTCCGAAAGCGCATCCCCCGCACGAACAAAATCGTTTTCATGTACCAGGATATGCTTCTGTAAAGAAACAAGGTAGGTATGCACATCAATTCCGTCACGACTCGTAACAATAACTTCCTGCGCACCACGCTTTCTACCGCCAAAGCTTACCAGACCGTCAATCTCGCTCACGATGGCTGCATCCGTTGGAGTCCGGGCTTCAAAGAGTTCCGTCACGCGCGGCAAACCGCCCGTAATATCACGAGTCCTGGCCGACTGTCGAGGAATCTTTGCCAACACCTGACCGGCTTGCACAATATCTCCCTCATTGACCTGCAGTCGGGCACGTACGGGCAGTGGGTATTCCCGTTGCCCGCCATCCGACATAGATATGCAAATTGCCGGGGTTAATGAACGCTCTCGCGTTTCAATAACAACCTTTTCCTTATGACCAATGAGCTTGTCCGACTCCTCCCTCAATGTAGTTCCTTCAATAATGTCGTGAAATACGACCGACCCCGATACCTCGGAAAGGATTACGCTGTTGTATGGATCCCAACTGGCAAGAATCGCTTCCTTCTCTATCATAGCTCCTTCCGCTACAAGCACCTCAGCGCCAAACGGAATGATCGATGAGAATAACTGTCGATTCTCGTCATCAACTATTCGGATCCCCCCCTGTCGAGTAAGAACAATCTCCATGGGACCCTTCGTCCCTTCGAACGAAACAGTACGGAGGTTTTCGTAAACAACCCGCCCCCCAAACTTGCTTTTGATCGTGCTCTCCGCCTCAATACGACTAGCCGTACCACCAACATGGAAGGTCCGAAGCGTAAGCTGTGTACCCGGTTCACCGATTGATTGGGCTGCAATGACGCCCACCGCTTCCCCGGATTCAACCAAGCGCCCCGTACCTAGGTTACGCCCATAACATAGTGAACAGGCCCCGCGTTTGGATTCGCAAGTCAAAACTGAACGAATTTCTACCCGCTCAATGCTGGTTTCCGCTATATGTTTAGATTTGCTTTCGTCGATAAGTTCATTTGCTGCAACGATTAACTCGTCAGTAAGCGGATCTCGTACATCGTGCAGCGAAACGCGTCCAAGAATTCTGTCTGCAAGTGGTTCAACCACAACCTCATTATCCTTGAGGGAGGTAATGCCGATTCCACGCAGCGTACCACAGTCGAACTGCGTGATCGTCACATCCTGAGCCACATCCACAAGGCGCCGCGTGAGGTACCCGGCATCAGCCGTTTTGAGAGCCGTGTCCGCAAGGCCTTTTCGTGCACCATGCGTCGAGATAAAGTATTCCAGAACGGACAGTCCTTCCTTAAAATTGGACACGATAGGATCCTCGATGATCTCTCCCGCAGATCCCACGAGGCTTTTTTGCGGCTTTGCCATCAGACCACGCATCCCTCCCAACTGCCGAATCTGCTCCTTTGAACCACGAGCACCGGAATCCGCCATCATGTAAATGGCATTGAAGCCCTCTTCGTGTTCCTTCAGAGTTTCAAAAAGAACTTCTGATACACGATTGTTCGTTCGCGTCCATATATCTATGACCTGATTATGGCGCTCGTTATCCGTGATGTAGCCCTCCTCATAATTAGCATGGGCCGTAGCAACTTTGTTCTTAGCAGCATCAATAAAGGACAGCTTTTCATCCGGAACCACAATATCCGCCAATGAGAATGTTAGTCCCGCCGTTGTGGCACACTCAAAACCAGCACGTTTGATTTCATCCAGGAAACGTGCCGTCTGCGGAAAGTCCGTAGCGTTCAGTACCTGGCCAATGATACGCCGTAAATTTTTCTTGGTGAGCACATCATTGATATACGGTAGATCATTCGGTACCACTTCATTGAACAGTACGCGTCCGACCGTCGTGTCAATGATCTCACCAGTATCGAGACGAACTTTAATCTTGGCGTGAAGATCTACTTGTTTCTGATCATACGCTTGCCGAACCTCAGCCAAAGAGGCAAACCGCATCCCCTCACCTTTGCATCCAGAGCGTGATTTAGTGAGGTAATATAGACCGAGTACCATATCCTGCGTCGGTACGGTAATTGGACCCCCATGAGCGGGCGACAGGATGTTATGGCTCGATAGCATCAAGATCATAGCTTCCATGCATGCAGCGTGTCCGAGGGGGACATGAACTGCCATTTGATCCCCGTCAAAGTCAGCATTAAATGCTGTACAAACGAGCGGATGCAGTTGTATCGCCTTCCCTTCCGTCAGTATCGGCTGGAATGCCTGAAAACCCAATCTGTGAAGCGTGGGGGCCCGGTTCAGCATTACCGGGCGTCCCTGGATCACTTTCTCCAGGATATCCCAAACCTCCGCCGTTCGTTTATCAACGACTTTCTTGGCACTCTTGACCGTCTTCACAACCCCCCGTTCAATCAGCTTGCGTATCACGAATGGCTTGAACAGCTCCGCTGCCATTTCCTTTGGCAGTCCGCACTGATGCAAATCCAGTTCCGGGCCTACAACAATTACCGAACGCCCCGAGTAATCCACGCGTTTACCCAGCAGGTTCTGGCGGAAGCGCCCCTGTTTGCCTTTGAGCATGTCTGAGAGGCTCTTCAGCGCGCGATTATTATCACTGCGCACGGCATTGGCTTTGCGGGAATTATCAAAGAGACTGTCTACTGCCTCTTGAAGCATACGCTTCTCGTTACGCAGTATGACCTCTGGAGCTTTGATATCGATCAGGCGCTGGAGTCGGTTATTACGGATGATCACTCGACGATACAGGTCATTGAGATCACTTGTGGCAAACCTGCCTCCCTCTAGGGGAACCAGCGGGCGCAATTCCGGCGGGATTACCGGAATCACACGCAATACCATCCATTCTGGATGGTTCTCCATACGGCGGTTCGCATCCCGGAAAGCCTCAACAACGGTCAGTCGCTTGATCGCGTCCGCTTTACGCTGTTGGCTGCTCTCCGTTTTAATTTGGAAACGAAGCTCATGAGAGAGTTCTTCCAATCGGAGGCGTTTGAGCATAAACTCAATCGCCTCACCCCCAATCATCGCGATGAATTTATCAGGATCATCGTCAGATAAACGGTTATTATCGTCTCTGATCTTGTAGAGCACATCGTAGTAGTCTTCCTCTTTCAGGAGCTGGTTATCTTCTATTCCATGTTCGGCAGCGCACCCAGCCTGGACTACAACATATTCTTCATAATAGATAACCTTTTCGAGCTTCTTGGTGCGGAGATTGAGCAGATGACCAATCTTATTCGGAAGTGTACGAAAATACCAGATATGCACGACCGGCACCGATAGAGCAATATGCCCCATGCGTTCGCGACGCACACTCTTTCTGGTTACCTCGACCCCACACCGGTCACAGATAATCCCTTTATAGCGAATACGCTTGTACTTACTGCAGTAGCACTCCCAATCTTTAACGGGGCCAAAGATTTTCTCGCAGAATAGCCCATCCTTCTCGGGCTTGAAGCTGCGATAGTTAATAGTTTCGGGTTTTAGTACCTCTCCATGACTTCTATCCAGAATCACCTCGGGTGAAGCGAGATTGATCGTTATGGACGAAAACGTTTTCCTCTGCGATGGGGTGTTCCCGTACGGCATAGTAGGTCAGCCTTTGGATATTGAAATTGAATGGGATGCCTGAAACTAGTCAAGCGTTACGTCTAAACCGAGTCCCTGAAGTTCTCGAACGAGTACGTTGAAACTCTCTGGGGTACCGGCCGCTGGCATATTCTCCCCTGTGACGATACATTCGTATGTCTTGGAGCGCCCCTGCACATCGTCACTTTTGAAAGTGAGCATCTCTTTCAACACATTTGAAGCACCGTAGGCATACATTGCCCATACTTCCATTTCACCGAGTCTCTGCCCACCGAACTGCGCTTTACCGCCCAGGGGTTGTTGGGTGATCAGACTGTAAGGCCCAATTGATCGGGCATGAATCTTATCATCAACCAGGTGACTTAGCTTCAACATGTAAATTTGTCCAACCGTAGTCTTTTGGTCAAACGGTTCTCCCGTTAGTCCGTCGTACAGTTGCGTCCTGCCGTCTACCGGTAATCCCGCCTCCGCCATGGCCTCGGTAAGATCTTCCATGGTCGGACCATCAAAGCTTGGCGTAGCAAACCGTTTGCCTAATTTGGCGCCGGCCCAGCCAAGAAGTGTTTCGTAGATCTGGCCCAGATTCATTCGGGAAGGTACACCCAAGGGATTGAGAACGATGTCAACTGGCGTACCATCCGCAAGAAATGGCATGTCTTCAACTGGCACAATGCGTGCAACAACCCCTTTGTTGCCGTGCCGACCTGCCATCTTATCCCCAACCTGAATCTTGCGTTTTTTAGCAACAGCAACTTTCGCCAACTGCACAATCCCAGGGGAGAGTTCGTCCCCCATTTGTACCCGGTGACGCTCACGCTTGAACTTTGCGTCAATCGTGGCAACAGCTGCATCAAAGTTCTTGAACAACTTGCCCAAATTGCGCTTCACTGCGGGCGTTGCTTCTACCGAGAAATTCGGATTGATCTCATGTACTTGCACATCCTTAAAGCTTGACTTAAGGATTTTTGCCCCTTTCAATACAACGATCTCTCCGTCCCGTGACTCAATATTGGATGTCGTTGTGTGTCCATCCAGAAGATCGAAAAATTTCTCAGTAAGATCCGATTGTAACCTCGCCAAGTCTCGCTCAAAAGTGTTCTCAACGAGGGCAAGCTGCTGATGCTCACGCTTCTTTGACTCAGGATCTGAATTGCGTCGACTAAAGAGTTGCGTATCAATCACTACGCCTTTCATCCCTGGCGGTGCTTTCAGCGAGGCATCCTTTACGTCTCCCGCCTTGTCGCCAAAAATAGCTCGGAGGAGTTTTTCTTCTGGGGTCGGATCAGTCTCACCCTTGGGAGTAATCTTCCCAACAATAATATCCCCCGCTTTCACCTCAGCACCGACCCGTACTATTCCGCGCTCATCCAGGTCCTTGGTGGACTCAACAGATACATTTGGAATCTCGCGTGTAAGTTCCTCCTGTCCGCGCTTCGTTTCCCTGACCTGTAGATCAAAAGATTCAATGTGAACAGAAGTAAATACATCTTCTGCAACTAATCGCTCTGATAGGACGATGGCGTCCTCAAAGTTGTATCCTCTCCATGGCATGAACGCAACCAGAACATTCTTGCCTAGGGCAAGCTCGCCTTTTTCGGTACTGAACCCATCGGTTAATACTGTACCTTCGGCAACTTTTTGTCCAACTTCGACAATGGGTTTTTGATTAATACAGGTATCCTGGTTAGTGCGCCGGAATTTGGTGAGGGGATACTCTTTCACCGGCTCCTCAAAGGCCAACTTGCGTGCAACGTGAGATTGGTTGTAGCGAATGATAATTCGCCTTGCATCTACGTACTCAACTACACCTTTGCCTTCGGCGACCAAAGCAGCACGAGAATCCCGTGCCACACGTCCCTCCATGCCTGTCCCCACGATTGGAGCTTCCGCACGGAGTAATGGCACGGCCTGTCTCTGCATGTTTGACCCCATGAGCGCGCGGTTCGCATCGTCATGCTCAAGGAATGGAATTATAGAAGCACTCGGCGAGACAATCTGGTTCGGAGAAATATCCATGTACTGGATCCGATCTGGACGCTCGGAAGGAACCTCTCCGCGGTAGCGGCACCGTACCAGATCATCCAGAAAGTTACCATCATCATCAATACGGGCATTCGCCTGAGCAATGACGGCGTCATCTTCCTCCTCCGCTGACAGATAAACAATGGAATCCGTCACCTTTCCTTCCCGCACCACGCGATAAGGCGTTTCAATAAAACCAAAATGATTGATCCGTCCGTGCACACACAGCGAAGAGATCAGTCCAATATTCGGTCCTTCTGGTGTTTCAATGGGACAAAGTCGCCCATAGTGTGTGTAGTGCACATCACGAACCTCAAATCCTGCTCGCTCTCGCGTCAACCCGCCTGGCCCCAATGCCGACATTCGGCGTTTGTGTGTCAACTCAGCAAGCGGATTGGTCTGATCCATAAACTGACTAAGCTGGTTCGTTCCGAAGAACGTATTAATGACGCTTGAGATAGTTTTAGCGTTAACCAGATCCTGGGGAGTCAACGAATCTGCATCCCGCGCATTCATACGCTCGCGTATCGTGCGGGCCATACGGGCAAGTCCGAGCGAAAACTGGAGTCCCAATTGCTCTCCTACGGTACGCACGCGCCGATTACTTAAATGGTCAATATCATCAAGTCCGCTCCGTCCGGCACGTAGCTCTAGCAGTTTTCTTATTATTGCTACGATATCTTCCTGTGTGAGTGTAACCGTCTCCTCTGGCACCTTCAACCCCAAACGCTTGTTTATACGGTAGCGACCAACCGCTCCCAGATCGTAGCGCTTTTCGCTGAAAATGAGGCGGTCAAGAATATTTTTTGCAGCATCAGAATCCGGCGGCTCAGCATCTCGAAGCACGCGATAAAGCTCTTTCAAGGCCTCCTCCTGATTACTGGATGGATCACGCCGAAGTGTCTTGACAAGTGAACTCGTATCCAGCAGATCCGCATTCTCTTCGTGCAGCACGTAAATCCGCCCCACTTCGTACTCGTTAAGGATCTCCCAGTCATCTTCGGTGATAACATGTTCCGCGGGCAAGAGAAGTCGATTGATGACGCGCTCCTCCACTACTTCACCAGTCGACTCGTTGATGTACTCAACAGGATCACCAGTTTCTTTATCAAGGCCTTCAATCAACTCACCGGTCTGCTTGTCCAGAATCTCGACATAATCGTCCGCCTCCTGGGTTTTTATTTCAATGGCTTTACCGGTCTCCTGCTCTATGTATCCGCCACGAAATTCGCCAGTTTCACCATCCAGATCTCGTACGGGAGTAACAGGCTTGACGACATCAAATGCCAATCTGCCACCGATTGCCCTCTGGAAATGGTGGCGCGTGCCTGTACTGACCCCTTTCGCAAGATCGAAGAGGCGGATGATTTCATCCGTTTCACCAAACCCGAGAGTCCTTAACAGCGTTGTGACCGGCATCTTGCGCTTACGGTCGATATACGCCCAAATGACATTTTGGACATCTGTGGAGAACTCAATCCAGGATCCGCGAATTGGAATAATCCTTGCCGAGTACAGTCGGGTACCATTTGCATGGATCGCCTGACCAAAGAAGACCCCTGGGCTCCGATGCAATTGCGAAACAACAACGCGCTCGGCACCATTGATGATGAACGATCCACGATCGGTCATTGCGGGCAGATCCCCGAGATAGACTTCCTGCTCTACGGTTTCATCTGCTTCATCCTCATCGTCGTCATCATTAGCCGAAAGCCTCAGTCTGGCTTTAACTGGAATCGCATAATGCAGACCCTGTGAGAGGCATTCCTCAATGGTGTGCTTGGGTGCACCCAAAGAGTATTCAAAGAACTCTAGAGTGTAACGCCCCTTGGTATCCTCAATAGGGAACTGGCTCTTGAATATCCGCTGCAATCCTTTTTCGTCGGAGCGTTGATCGGGAGGCAGCTTGGCTTGCACGAAATCTTCGTAGGATCCAAGCTGCACATCTAGGAAATCCGGATAATCCAGTACCGAGCGCGAACGAGCAAAATTCGTACGTGCCACATGTTGGCCATTTTTTTCGGACATGCACACCTAGGGGATGTTGATGGATACAGTTACTGGCGACGAAGCCCCAGTGGTAAAACTCTTGTTCCGGCTGGCTGAGCCGTTGCTACTTAACTTCAATTTCTGCGCCTGCAGACTCAAGTTGTGATTTAATATCCTCCGCCTCTTCCTTGGATACCCCCTCTTTGACCGGAGCCGGTGCACTGTCAACAAGTGCCTTGGCGTCTTTCAGGCCAAGCCCTGTAATGGCACGAACCGTTTTGATGACCCCAATCTTGCTGCTGCCAAAATTGCTGAGAATGACATCAAATTCCGTCTGTTCTGCAACAGCTTCTTCCTCACCGCCAGCCGCACCAGGTGCAGCAACAGCCACGGCCGAAGCCGCCGGCTTGATGCCATAATCGTTTTCTAAAAGTGAAGCCAGGTCACTGGCCTCTTTGATTGTAAGTGATACCAGCTCTTCAGCCAGTGTTTTTAAATCTGCCATGGATTTGTTTATGGGTTTTCCAGCGGCGGTCTCAGCCGACAAAAGCTGCGCCGCAGATTAAGGGATAATGACTTAGTTAGGCCTCTTCACGTTCCTGCAGGGTTTCCAGAATAGCCAAAAGATTAGATCCTGGCGATTGGACTGCAGAAATAACATTCTGGATAGGGGAAAGCAGTAGTGTAACCACTTCACCTAGTAACTCATCTTTGGATTTCAGTGAAGCCAGCATATCAATCTGTTCTCCTTCAAAGAGAACACCGTCCACGACTGCTGCTTTGAGCTCGGGAAGGGACTGTCCCGAGTTTTTCCTGAATGTCTTGATTGCCCGTGCTGCTGCGCTGGGCTCTACACTGATCGCAATTGCCGTTGGGCCGCAAAGATGATCAAATGCCACATCGTAACCGCCTGTGTTCTCCATAGCACGCTTGAGCAGCGTATTCTTGACCACACGATACTCCACACCGGCATCACGCAAGACTTGACGCAACCCGCTAATCTCGGCTACATCAAGCCCTTTATAATCTGTTAAATAAACAGAGGGCTTATCTCCAAGTTTTTCTGTAAGAAGAGCGACCTCTTCCTTTTTCTGAGCTTTGGTCACTGGCATCCAACTATCGAGCAATATTGATCGCTTCCGTACGAGAGATTGAGACCGGAGGCCCCATACTGGTAGAGAGCGTGATTGAGCGTACATACGTGCCTTTTGCTGACGCTGGTCGCAGGCGCAGAACTTCTAGGAGAAACGCACGTGCATTCTCTTCAAGCTGTTTTGCATCAAAGGAAGCGCGACCGATCCCAGTATGCAAGTTCCCCTGCTTATCGACACGGAAATCAATTTTTCCTGCTTTCACAGCTTTTACCGCTCCAGCTATATCAAAAGTCACCGTGCCACTCTTCGGGTTCGGCATAAGGCCTCGTGGACCAAGTACACGGCCAAGTCGGCCAACTTTGGACATAACATCCGGGGTGGCAATGACTACGTCTATGTCCGTCCAGCCTTCCTGAATGCGTTGGACATACTCCTCGAGCCCCACATGATCAGCTCCGGCCGCCTCAGCTTCCTCCTGCTTATCTGGACTGGTCAAAACCAGTACGCGCATTTCCTTACCCGTACCATGCGGAAGCGCCACACTACCTCGGACCATCTGGTCTGCATGACGCGGATCAACCCCCAAACGGAGGTCAATATCCACTGATTCATCAAATTTCGCCGAATCGGCACTCTTAAGGACCTTGGTTGCTTCATGCAGCGTGAACGGTCCACCCCCAGCTTCCTCAATCGCCTTGGAAGCATTTCTGTAGCGCTTTCCTTTCTTTGCCATACAGTTTTTGTTGTGATATAAGTGATTAGGTACCTAATCAGTTGGTCAATCAACAAACCTAGGCCGGTCGTCCTGTTACAATCACACCCATTGAGCGGGCGGTCCCGGCAATCATAGCCGCACCCTTATCCAAATCGAATGCATTAAGGTCTTCCATCTTTTGCCTCGCAATATCACGACACATATCCCATGTTACGGTGCCTACTTTATTGCGAATCGAATCGTCCGCCCCTTTACTAATATTCGCAGCTTGCAGCAAAAGGACTGCAGCCGGGGGACTCTTGACCACGAATGAAAAGGATTTATCCGCATAAACACTGATCACCACGGGTAATACCAGCCCCATACGGTCTTTGGTTGCCGCATTGAACTGATTGCAAAAATCCATGATACTGAGCCCATGCTGTCCGAGCGCTGGGCCAATGGGGGGAGCCGGGTTTGCCTGCCCAGCCTTGATTTGGAGCTTTATAAGGCTCTCTACCGGTTTGCCTGCAGCCATTACTGAGTCTTAATCAGGGTGCTATGAGATCCTAGGTAGCCCATTGGTACGTAATGAAAATTATTGGGTTCCCACATATTTGCAATAAATCTACTCCTGTGGCATAATCTGCAAATAATCCAGTTCAACCGGCGTCTTGCGGCCGAATATGGATACCATTACGCGGACTTTCATCTTATCCGGATAGACATCATCCACCACCCCGGAAAAGTTATTAAACGGACCATCAACCACCTGAATCGCATCACCAGGTGCGAATGGGATCTCCGGCTTATCGCCTGTTTCCAGGGCCTCATCTATCCGACCCAAGATCCGCTTGATTTCATCCTCCATAAGCGGTTCGGGAAAATCGCGGGACGGCAACCACTTGATTGCTTCTCTTTTCTGCTTGAAAATCTGCTCCTTGAAAACATGAACTAGGCGCCTGTCCATTATGGCATTCACTAGCATGTAACCCGGAAAATCCGTTTTTTCACGCGTTCGCTTCTTGCCTCCACGCATCACGAAGACGTTCTGGGTTGGAATCAATATTTCCCCCAGTTGATTTTCGAGCCCTTCACGCTCTATCACATCAATTATGTATTCCCTGACACGCTTCTCATGTCCAGAGAATGTCTGTAAAGCGTACCATCTGAACTTAGGCCTTCTTCGTAGCGCCATGATTCTATACCTGCCGACTAGCCCGGATAAATAATTTCGAGAATTCTGCTGATCAAACGGTCTGCACCAAAAATGAAAATGGCAAGCACAAAACTTGCGACCAGTGTGATCACCGTATTGTTAATCAGTTCTCTGCGCTGAGGCCAACTGGCCTTTCTCATTTCGACAGCCACCTCTTCAAGGTAGGTTCGGGTATTATTGACTAGATTTCTCATTGGTAAGGTTTTTAGCACGGGTGGTAGGACTTGAACCCACAACCTGCGGTTTTGGAGACCGCTGCTCTGCCAGTTGAGCTACACCCGTTGATGCATTGATCAGTCCAGGATTTTGGTAACCACACCGGCACCGACAGTCCGTCCACCTTCCCGGATGGCAAACCGGAGTCCCTGCT
>JAPPGC010000122.1 GCA_028875125.1 Bacteroidota bacterium
CCGACTTAAATTCTAATTGTCGTCGACTTAAATTCTAATTGTCGTTGAACAAGTGGTCTCCGTTTTTGGAACAATTGCTCAAGATTCCGGGACTACGGTACAGCCCAAACTGGGCGCGCGTAGTGGAGGAGCATTTGTAGCGGAAGTGGAGTCGTCTCCACCAGCTAAGCCACCTTATCCCTAACCAGTCAGCACAACCGCAGAAATTGGAATCATGAACCCCAAATGGAGGGATCAGGGGGTGTCCGAGTGAGAAAGTACGGAGCATAATGCGGCCAACTCGGCCCAAGAACTAAGAACAACGCAACTGAGTTGCCCTCGCGTCAACTGCGACACATCCTGTAAATCTCAGAGATCACTGGCGACCAAGAAAACGGTCCCGAACATGGGATAGAGGGATCTCAGGGCCCCGGTCAGTCGCTGTTTTTAGGGATCTTAAACCGCGGTGAAACCAGTGATTTATCGTCCAGGAGCGTTGTGATCTGCACGATCCTTGCAAGTCCAGGACTATAAACTGTGGTTGTCTTTTCTGCCTGGCGATCTTCGTCGTGCGCCATGGTTGGATGGTTCACTACATCCATGACATCAACATTAATAGCCTGCAAGGATTCAGGGTAGCGCAACTGTCGCGCGGAGGTAGAGCTCGATAGAACGACTTGGCCTCCGGTTGTTGCAATCTCAATCTCTGCGATCGGAGTAGTTTTGACGATTCGATGTAGATGGGAGTTCGTCTTTGCAACAGACCATCCTGCGGCCTCGGTGGTACTGATGAACGCGTCAATAAGGCCGGCCTGGACGACCATTTGCTTTGAGAGTACTCCATCAAAGACTGAACGAATTTCAGCCACTCGCGATGTGTATCGGCTGGAAAGCAGATCTGCTTCACCGAAAGCAGCTAAGGCTGCAGTCATGACGGGTGAAGCATAGCTATTATTTAGCAGACCTTGTTCCTCAAAAGCCAATGCATTGCCAACCTGCACAATACGAGGCTTGTCAATGCCGCTTACACCTACATATTTGAAGATATTCCAGTCAATTTCCCGAGTTTGGGCCGCCTGGGTGATAACAGCGTCGCTGTCAATGCCGGCGGAAAGCAGTGGAAAAAAAGCAGAGGCCTGTGGCTGCTCATCGGGATCATCCGTAAACCTAAATCTGATTGGTGTTCCGTCATCGCCACGAACACTGGTGAGATATACGACTCCCTCCGAATCAGTGATCCAGAGTTCGTCTAACACTGTTTTTTCTACGATCGCATCGAAGATGGAAATGATCTCCTCGGGTGAGAGCCCTTGGTCCTCAGCAGCAGCAACAAGATGTGCGGCAATGCGGGCCTGACCAGTCATTTGTTCATCCAAAAGGGCATCCAGTCCCTTGGCGACCACAGCTAAAGAAAGTTGACTCATTATATTTAGTGTTGCAGATCCAGGTAAGCGATGTGATGTATCATGTCTGATAGATCAATAAGCAAAAAGCCGAGGTGTAAGCTAATTTATGATTTAACGGTCAAACAAGGAAAAAGCCCCAAGATCTATGCATAGACTGATACTGCGTTTGCGATTTCCACTGATATTGATACTAGTCGTATCGGGTTTCGGTGGACATAATGACCCGTTGCTTGGTTTTTCATCGGAACAGGCTACCCAACAGCTAGCCCTGGAGGCCAGCTTCGATACAAAGTTGAATAAAGAAAATTTGCGGACATGGATGAAGCAAATGACCGCTGCCCCACAGCATGTCGGATCTCCACAGTCCCGCGCCAATGCAGAGTTTATGGTGCAGCTGTTTCAGTCATGGGGGTACGAGGCACAAACAGAGGTCTATCAGGTTTTGTTTCCGATTCCAATTACACGGGAACTGGAGCTCTTGTCGCCGACGCCTTACAGAGCTAAATTAAGGGAACCCGAGATTCCTGAGGACGCGAGCAGCTCGATTCGCGATAATCGTCTGCCGCCGTTTAATGCGTATAGTGCGGATGGGGATGTAACTGGAGAACTTGTCTATGTAAACCAAGGCATTCCCGGTGATTATGAGGATCTTGCCCGTATGGGAATCAGTGTAGAGGGCAAGATTGTGATCGCGAGATATGGAGGGTCTTGGCGTGGTATCAAGCCAAAGTTGGCGGCAGAGCATGGGGCAATCGGCTGTATCCTTTATTCGGATCCCCGAGATGATGGATTCTTTCAGGGGGAGCCGTATCCAGAAGGCTCGTTCCGTATGGATCAAGGGGTTCAACTAGGCTCGGTTGCAGATATGCCATTATTTCCTGGAGATCCGCTTACTCCATTTATTGGAGCAACGGATGATGCAGAGCGACTAGAGCTAGAGGACGCCCCCACACTGATGCGGATTCCAGTAATGCCAATATCCTGGAGTGATGCACAACCATTCTTGGCGGCTTTGGAAGGTCCCGTAGCCCTTGCGCGCTGGCGTGGTGGGTTGCCAATTACGTATCGGGTCGGCCCGGGACCAGCTCGTGTGAGGCTCAAGCTTGCATTTGACTGGTCTCTCTTGCCTGTCTATAATGTTATTGCCAAGCTTGAGGGATCGGATTACCCCGACGAATGGGTTATTCGGGGCAATCATCGTGATGCTTGGGTCTTTGGAGCGCAGGATCCCACCAGTGGCATGGTGGCTTTGATGGAAGAAGCTCGCGCTATAGGAGAACTTGCCCAAGCAGGACATCGACCAAAGCGCACAATCGTGTACGCTGGATGGGATGCTGAAGAGCCTGGGTTATTAGGGTCTACTGAATGGGTAGAAGACCATGCAGATGAACTCCGCAAAAAGGCGGTAATCTATATTAATGCGGACAGCAATGGGCGAGGATTCTTGGGGGCAGGTGGATCACATACGCTCGAGCGTTTGGTGAATGAGGTCGCTGCCAGTGTTGAGGATCCGCAGACTGGCGTTACCGTCGGGCAACGCGTACGTGCACAACGGCGCGTCCAAGGCAATTCCGAGGTTGATATGCGAGCGGATTTACGAATTTCACCACTGGGCAGTGGATCAGACTATACGCCATTTCTCCAACATTTGGGGATCGCAAGTCTCAATATCGGATTCGGTGGGGAGAACCGAGGGGGAAGCTATCATTCCTCCTTTGATTCATTCGAGTACTATTTACGATTCGGGGATCCAGGATTTGAATATGGTATAGCATTAGCGAAGGTCAGCGGCCGACTTACCCTGAGGGTTGCTAATGCAGAAGTTGTCCCGTTACGATTACAGAATTTTGCAGAAAATGTACAAGGGTATCTGGAGGAAGTCGATGGGCTGGTCGCGACGATGCGTCAGGAAACGGTGCGTCACAACCATAAGGTTGAAACGAATTCGTTTGTGTTGGCAGCAGACCCCACCAAAAAGTATGTCGCTCCAAAGATGAAGGATCCCGTTCCATACCTCAATTTTGCGCCGATCAGGAATTCGGTTGCACGCTTGGCCGCATCTGCTCAAGCCTTTGACGATACCTTAGCAGCACAACTGGAGAGCTTGTCTGAGGAGCAACGCATAAGCATCAATCAGCAACTAATCCAGTTGGAGCGAACGATGACGCGCGAAGAGGGGCTGCCCGGACGGCCGTGGTTTAGACATTACATTTACGCGCCTGGCTATTACACCGGATACGGAGTAAAGACACTGCCTGGCGTTCGCGAGGCGATCGAACAGCGGGAATGGGAGGAAGTGGAAACTCAGGTGAATCTGTTAGCCGAGGTTTTGAATGAAGTAGCATTGTCGATTGACCGGGCTACGAGTTCCATGAATCCTGAATGAAACTGTCTGCAAAGGCGAAGCATGTTCAGAGTACACTCCGAGCACTTGGGTTAGATGTACAGGTTGTCAAGCTTGCCGAATCAACAAGAACAGCGGCAGAGGCCGCATCTGCAGTCGGCTGTACGATTGGGCAAATTGTAAAATCTCTCGTTTTTCGTGCCGGTGAGGGGCCCGTATTGGTGTTGGCCAGTGGTATCAATCTTGTAGACGAAGTACGACTTGCGGCCCTCGTGGGTACCCCGATTAAGCGAGCGCGAGCAGATTTTGTGCGACGGCATACGGGATATGCTATAGGCGGTGTAGCTCCGGTCGGGCACCCTCGGCCGATCCCCACCTTTGTAGACGAAGATCTCCTGCAGTATGAAGAGGTGTGGGCGGCAGCAGGGGGGCCTTTTACGGTGTTTGCATGTTCCCCCGATTTCCTGGCTACGCTGGGTCTGGTAACTTGTGTCAAGCGGGCTGCGGATTGAGCAGCATAAGTAGCCTTATGCCGCGAAGCACGAGGTGAGGGTCAATCTGGGCTTCTGGTACCTTGTCGACCAGTAGACTATGCCAGCCGCCTGTAATTGTAATCGTGGCGGTACTCGCTAAGGCCTCCTTGATACGTACGATAGCCCCCATGACCGCATCGGCTGTGCCATGGACTATGCCATGTTGAAGAGCCTCAACTGTAGAACGTCCCAGAACTCCGTCCGGCAAAGTAAGCGGTATCTCTGGTAGTTGTGCGGTGTGGTTAGTCAGCGCGAGGTTGGCAATTTCTGGTCCGGGCATGATTACGCCGCCAAGAAAGGTTTTATTATTACTTACGGCGTCAATGGTAATGGCTGAGCCCGCGTCAATGATGATATGAGCACCGGATTGATTATGTGTAGCATAGCACGCTGCAGCTAATCTGTCAGGGCCTAGGGTTTCGGCCGGGGTATGATCAATTTGGAGAGGGAGACGAACACCGCTGCTGACACGGAATACTGGTGCCCCTGAAAGTTGATTCATGCCTGAGAGGAGGAAGTCTGATTGCTGGGGCACTACGCTACACAAGCCGATGCGTACAATCGAGGTTTCTGCCTGCCAATCAGAGATGATCTCCAAGATCTCTTCTGCAGAGTCCCCATTCGCTGTATTCACGAGGTCATCTCCAGAAAACAAACCGATTTTGGTACTGCTGTTGCCGATATCAATTGTCAGCCATGTAGAGCGAAACATCACCTGCGTAGATTATACGAAGTCCCTTACTGGTCTCCAAGATTAAGGCGCCAGATTTATCAATGCCTATCAGTGCACCCATTATTTTTTCATTCGCCCCGGTGATCTGGCAGTTTTTTCCAACTCCAATCAAGTTCTTAGTATAGTGTTTTCGGACAAGTGCGGGATCTGTTGATAAAAGTTCAAGAATTTTCTCTAAACGCAACAGAACATTCGCCATCATAGATGCCCTGTCAACATGTTGCCCTGTAGCGAGGAGCAGCGAGGTTGCAGAACTACTCAGCTCAGGCGGGAATATGCTTTGATTTACATTCAATCCTATGCCCAGTACCATGGGATTCACTGGTGCACCGAAGCTTTGAAGGAGTATGCCACAGATTTTCCGTCCTTCCAGCAAAATGTCGTTTGGCCATTTGAGTTGTGGGTTGTTCGGTGAAACTATTTTCGCCACGGCTTCCGATACGGCAAGTGCGGCAGCGAGGGGTACCATCCCCGTGACCGCACCGGAGATCGGCAGGCGCAGGATAATACTGAAGGTCAGATTCTGGCCTTTTGCAGCCTGCCAGGGACGCCCACGTCGACCATATCCATTCGTCTGATAATCTGTCAGGAAGGCGGTGCCGTGAGGTGCATCCAGTTGAGCCGCCTCCATAGCTAGCGAATTTGTTGAAGTTACGGTATCCGCATAGTGCAGAGGCCGACCAAGATTTCGCGTGGTCAGTAGTGCACTAACCCTATGGCCCAGTGATGTATCCGTAGAATGTGACATTACGAGCAAATAACCGCTGTTGCCTGGATGGCAGTTGCAGGGTAACACGCGCGGCCAATCGATAGGGCACCCATGCACCATCAGGTCCAGAACGAAGCTGGAGTTGGTATTGGGATGTTTCTTCAAACAGAATCGTTTGGGTATGATTACGAAAACTCAATGAGACCAGCTGCCCAGATGACTCGTCAAGCACATAAGAGGCAGATTGGATGGCTTGATTTGCACCTGGTCGGGCTGTGATGGTGATCACACGTGCGGGCTGGAACCAGTACTGGGCATCCTCTTGTATCTGATACAGAAAATCATCCTCGAACCGATCCAGCAAGTATGCGGCTTCCTCGGGAATTATTCCGTTCACCAAAGCAGATAGATCTCCCGAGTCAGTAGTGTCCGAGCCCGCAACGATAACGGATGTACCTGATGAATCTACCCATAACAACTGTGTTACAGAGTTGTAAGAATTCTCTCCGCGGCCTTCTGTACGATCGAGTCGCATATGCGGCCACTCCGATGCCCGGGAAAACGCGTCTAAAATATCGCTTGTATGTGTGGTGGAGAGGGTTTCGAGAATCGCATCAGCAGCTTCACGTTCTTCCGCACTTGGTGGTAGTGGAGGAGAGGAACAGGTTGCACTGGTAAGTAGGAAGACGTACACACCGAATAGCATAATTGTCCTTAATTGAGTCAGTTGACGACACATCAAATCATGAACCGGACTGCGGGGTGTTTATCCTACGGTACGAGATCAGTATTGCTTTAGATTCAGGTAACAATCCAACGGGAGGAGACTGCCATTCGTTCACGGCGTAAGTTCGGAGTAGTATTTTCTGACCTCCAAATTCCAGTTCTAAAGACTCTGAACTCGGAAGATAAGGTGCTGGGCAATCCAGTGAGCCATGGGTGAGCGGCCTTGGACAGAATTGTCAGGGTAGGGGACAGCTGGATATTGGATGAACCAATCAGGCAATTGTCCGACATGGAAATTGCGAGCTCCTCCGCATGGGCATCGATTCACATCTCCCAAATCCCGATGTAAATGTACTATTTTGTGCTAACCAGAGCATGTCAGATATTTCATAATACTGACCACTGTTAGCATAACTGTCTGGGATACTTCCCGTAAATTTAGTTCTGTCAAGCGGTTGCTAAAAAACGGATGTTGCTGTGAGAAATACAATTGAATAGTGCTCCAATCAAGGGGGCGACTGCCGTTGACCTAGCCACGGCATCCAGAACTCATGATTCCAGCCAGACGGACTAAGGCAGGTCGACATTCTTTGCTGAAACGTTACACAGGTTTAGAGGAAACAACGGGAATTGATAGTATGCCTAAATGAAGAGTTGTATTAGTTCAGTAGAAATGCTTTTTGTATAGTTCCCAGATGGATAGCGTATCTCCCGCACCACTTCATGAAGTGACCGAAACGCGATACCTGAACTATGCTCTGTCGGTAATCACTAGCAGAGCATTGCCAGATATTCGCGATGGGCTGAAGCCGGTGCAGAGGCGTATTCTGTATGCCATGTTCACCGGGCTCCGCCTCTATCCCAATGCCCGCTATAGGAAGAGTGCCACCATTGTCGGGGACACCATGGGTAAGTACCATCCTCATGGTGACAGCGCTATCTACGACGCAATGGCGCGAATGGCGCAGACGTTTGCGCTACGCGATCCGCTGATAGATGGACACGGAAATTTTGGGTCAGTTGATGGTGATAAACCGGCGGCCATGCGGTACACGGAGGCGAAGCTGCTGCCATTGGCGATGACCCTGTTGGAAGAGTTGCGTCAAAATACCGTTCCTTTCAGGCCAAATTTTGACGGAACATTATCAGAACCGGTGGTGCTGCCTGCACGCATCCCCAATTTGCTGGTCAACGGTGCAACGGGCATAGCAGTCGGAATGGCAACCAATATTCCACCTCACAATCTTGGTGAGGTTCTGAGCGGGGCGATATACATGGTTGAAAGCCTGCTCAGACGTTCGGATCATTCCTGGCCAGACTACACATTGGATCGACTACTTGACCGATATATCCAGGGACCTGATTTCCCTACCGGGGGCAGCATGATGAACTCCAGGGAGGAGATCCACAAAATCTACAAGAAAGGGGAAGGGACCATTGTGCTTCGAGGGACTTACCGCGTCGAGGGCAAATCGAAAGTGGTCATCACGTCTATCCCCTACGCGATCAATAAGGGAGATCTGGTTGAGAAGATTGCGGGTCATATTGCAGATGATCGCGTTCCGCAAATCACGGATATTCGCGACGAGTCCACGGATGATATTCGGATTGTAATGGACCTGAAGCGTGGGGCCGATGCCAAAGTGGCAATGGGATACTTATTCAAGTATACGCCCATGCAATCCCGCTTCCATGTTAATATGACATGCCTGCTCCCGACTAAGAATCCTCAAATTTGCGAGCCAAAGCGGGTTAACCTGCAGATAGCTCTGGAGCACTTTCTGCTCTTCCGAATGGAGGTGGTGACACGCCGACTGCGGCATGAGCTGAAGCAGTTGGAGGATCGGATACACATTCTTGAAGGATTTGAGATTGTTTTTGATGATCTGGACGAAGCAATCAAGATCATTCGGGCATCAAGAAACAAAGCCGACGGCGCGCAACGGCTGAGACATCGTTTTACACTCAGCGAGGTTCAGGCAAACGCTATCCTTGAAACACGCTTGTACAAACTGTCACAGCTTGAAATAAATGCCGTACGTGAGGAACTTGAAACCAAGCGGGCCAGAGCACAGGAAATCCGTGAACTTCTGGCGAATGAATTGGCCCGCTGGAAAATAGTTCGCAGCGAATTGAAGCAGGTACGACGAGAGTTTGCCACCGAGCGACGTACGGTTCTGGCCCCGGATGATGAGCGGGAGTATGAATATTCCGAAGCAGATTTCATTGTGAACGAGGACACCGTAGTCATCATCTCCCGGGCAGGCTGGATTAAACGGCAACGTTCGTATACTGATATCAATTCCATCCGTGTGCGGGAAGGAGATGAGGTTGGATGGGCGCTGGGGACAGAAACCCGCGCCAGTATAGTGCTCTGGACTAATTTTGGAAAGGCCTATACGGTAAGGGCTAATGACATTGTAAGCACTACAGGTCATGGCATCCCGCTGCAGAAGCTGTTTGAATTTAGAGATAAGGAGTGTATTATCGGGGCAACTTCCTGTGATCCACGGGTACTACGATCATCAAGGCTGGAAGAGGATAATGGAGCCGCGCCGCTCGGATACATGGTCGCCCTTACGCTGAAGGGGATGGCTATTCGACGCTCCCTGGAGGCTCTAGCCGAGGTCTCCACACGCAAGGGACGAATATGTGTAAGGTTGGACGAAGAGGACGAAGTAATTGGTGCATGGCCAGCCGCAGGAGACGAATTTGTTTGCTTAGCTTCCCGGAGTGGTCATGCATTAATATTTCCGGTTGAAGAGATTCCTCCCATCGCAGGCGCGGGAAAGGGAGTAATCGCCATGCGCATGAAACCCGAGGATACCCTGGTTGGGGCTACCTTAAGTGTAAATATGCGAGAAGGACTTGCTGTAAAAACGTCAAGAGGCCGCGAAGATATTGTTCGTCGAACGAAGTACAAACCTGTCCGCAGAGCCGGCAAAGGCTATCCAGTCATCCTGCACGGAGAGCTGGTTGATGTTCCTCCTGAACCTGTCGAGGTCCCCTTACCATGAGTTCTTATTCGGGGAGTGATATAGTTGTCCTGGAGGGGCTCGAAGCAGTACGCAAGCGTCCGGGTATGTATATCGGGGGCACAGGTAAGCCCGGGCTCCATCATCTACTCTGGGAAATTGTTGATAACAGCGTAGACGAAACGGTAAATGGGTACGCGGACTGTATTGAAGTAACGCTCCATGAGGACGGTGCGAGTGTGACCGTTACCGATAATGGACGAGGTATTCCCGTAGATATACATCCAAAGAAGAAAATCCCTGCCGTGGAAGTCATCTTTACGACCTTGCATTCTGGAGGAAAGTTTGAAGGTGATCAGTATGTGACGGCCGGTGGACTGCACGGGGTAGGGGCTTCCGTCGTCAATGCGTTGTCCAAAGAGTTGGTAGCTCGGGTAAAACGAGATGGGAGAATATTTGAACAGCGGTTTGCGCGTGGGCGCCGAACAAGTAAGCTGACGGATCTGGGGAAGCGTGTACGCGGGTCGGGAACGAGCATCTATTTTGCTCCCGATCCAAGAATTTTTGACTTGGTTAAGTTTGATGCGGCGCACATATGCGAGCAGCTTGAAATAAAAACCTATCTGAATCGGGGTCTGCGAATAGTTTTTCGTGATGAGAGCACGGATAAAGAGGTCGAGTTTATGCATGAAGGCGGGATCACTGAGTATCTGGCCAGCCTGGTAAAAGCGGGAGACATACCGACAGTGCATTCGGATGTCTTTTCCATATTTCAGGACACACTGGAGAACGGGATACGATTGGAGCTGGCCCTTCAATGGACTGAATCAACGAGTGAATGTTTGCGCTCATATGTGAATGGTATTCCTACACGTGATGGTGGCACGCACGAGCAGGGATACAAGGATGCAGTTCGAACGGCGGTTCGGGCCTGGATGGATACACACAATGCCATTCCGCGCGGAATGGATGTTACGCCTGATGACATACGTGAGGGGCTTTTTGGCATTATTAACATGTTCATGTCTGATCCCCAGTTCCAGGGGCAGACCAAGGATAAGCTTAATAACCCTTCTGCACGCTCGCTCGTGGCTAGTACTGTCCGTATTGCGCTCGAACAGTTTTTAAACACTCATCCAACTGCCAGTGACGCGATTGGCACTCGTGTACTTCAGTCAGCACGGGCACGTCTGGCAAGCCGCGCAGCTGCGCGGTCTGCACGCTCAAAGGCGCGTCGGAATCGACGACTGACTCTTCCGGGAAAACTGGCAGATTGCTCTTCCATGGATCCTGCTGAGGGTGAGCTCTTTATTGTTGAGGGTGATTCAGCGGGTGGTTCGGCTAAACAGGGCAGGGACCGAAAAACTCAGGCCGTGCTTCCGCTGCGTGGTAAAGTGCTGAATGCAGAGCAGGCAACAACGAAAAAATTGCTCGACAATGCAGAGTTATCCAATGTGGTTCAGGCACTAGGTTGCGGTTTGGGGAAAACACTTGAACTGGATAAACTGCGCTATCATAAGGTGATCCTACTCATGGATGCGGATTCTGATGGACATCACATAGCTACGTTGTTACTGACGTTCCTCTATCGGTACATGCGGCCACTTATTGACCAAGGTCATGTATTCGTTGCAGAGCCTCCTCTGTATCGATTGGATGCCGGTAAAGAGACTCATTGGGCTCTGGATGAAACGGAGCGACTTCAGATTGAGGAACGCTTGCGACGAAAAAATCCGCGTATCAATATTGATGTGCAACGGTTCAAAGGACTGGGCGAAATGATGCCCAAAACCCTCAAGGAAACGACGCTGGATCCATCCCGCCGCCGCCTATTGAAGATCACAATACCCGAAAAGACACGGGCGGAAAGCACTATTTCCGGGCTAATGGGACGTGACGCATCTGTGCGCTATCGCTTCATCATGGAGAATGCGTATTTGGCGGAGGACCTAGATGTTTAGGAGGGTAACGATGTGCCGCTGCCGTGATGCTGCCTGCGGCAACCAGAATCATGCCAATCACGGATAGCAAGTTGGGGAAGTCTCCAAAGATCAGTATTCCCCAACCTGCAGCGAACAGAATCTGAACATAGCTGATCCCCATTGCTTTTGCTGTCTGTGCCCGATGCAGACTGCGTGTGAGAAAGATCTGGGCTATATGTGTGGCCACGCCTATACCGATTAACATCAATAACTCGACAGGAGAAGGGGCGGCTACGTCAACAACTACGAATGGGATGCAGGCAAAGGTGGATACGAAGGAGAAATAGAAAACGATTACCGAGGCATGGTCTGTTCGACGCAGTTTACGCACGCTCACAAAGGCCAGTGCAGCCAGGAGTGCCCCCAGGAGACCCACTGCAACGGAGGGTAGATGCTGCTCATTTGCAACACCACTAAAAATAAACTCGGGCTGTACCACACATATGACGCCAATTATACAGGCTAGTAATCCGGTAATTGTAGGTACGGACAGAGGCTCCCGAAGCAGGATCGCTGCAATTACAGCCGCAATGCAGGGGGACGTGTAGAAGAGTACCGTTGCTTCTGCCAGTGGGAGCGTAATGAGCGTCCAAAAGAAGCACATCAATGCGCCAAATCCTGTAAGGCCCCGAAAGATCAATAACTTCTTGTTGACCCCCCACAGAGGGATGCCGACCATACGTACCCACAAGTAGCCCAATATTGCTCCGACTGCGCTCCTGAAAAGAACGATCTGCCCCGTTGGTATGGTCGGGGCAACGAGCTTTGCCATCAAAGACATGAGGCTGAAGAAGAACACGGCCACGATCATGTATCGGATCCCGACCGGAATCCAGATGGCCCGCTGACTAGCCGGCACCTTCATGAATCGCATATTGGAGCGATAAAGATGTATTCCGCACAGATCGCCCGAAACGGGTCAATTCTCGTGTGCGGTCAGTCACATTTGACCGGTTAGCCATCGTTATCACTATTGGTGTTCGCCGTGGTTCAGAGTGGTCCGAGCGTATGAGAGAGGTGTGTGGAGCTTTTCAGATGCTCACACAGTGATCGTATCAAGTAGGCGATCAACAAGATCAGTAACCGTGATGCCGTCGGCCTCAGCGTTAAAATTGGCGATGACTCGATGACGTAGTACTGCGATGGCCAATGCCTGGACATCGCTAATTAGGGGAGTCAGCCTGCCATCCATTGCAGCCAATGCTTTTGCCCCCAGAATCAGATACTGCGAAGCCCTGGGACCCGCTCCGTAGGCGATGTAATTATTAACAAAGTCCGGAGCGTCTTCGCGATTGGGGCGAGTACTGGTGACGAGACGCACGGCATACTCAATCACATTGTTAGCTACCGGAAGCTGGCGAACGAGGTCCTGATAATTCAGCAACTCAGATTGGGACATGGCTGGCTGAACAATCGTAGTTTGGGCTGCTGTTGTTGAGCGAACCACTTCAACTTCCTGGTTAAAGGAGGGGTAGTCGAGCCAAAGATTCAGCATAAACCGATCAAGTTGTGCCTCGGGAAGCGGATATGTACCTTCTTGTTCAATGGGGTTCTGTGTGGCCAGAACAAAGAATGGTTCATCCAGCGAGAAGGTAGTTCCGCCAGCGGTTACACGGTGTTCTTGCATGGCCTCAAGGAGTGCGGCCTGTGTTTTTGGGGGCGTGCGGTTCACTTCGTCTGCCAAAACAACATTGGCAAAAATAGGTCCCTTGACAAATCGGAATACACGCTTGCCTGTCCGGCGATCTTCCTCAATGATCTCGGTGCCTGTTATGTCGCCGGGCATCAAATCAGGGGTGAACTGAATCCTTGTAAAATCCAGCTTCAACGCTTTTGCAAGTGTGCGGATGAGAAGTGTCTTTGCAAGGCCGGGTACACCAATGAGTAAGACATGCCCTCGCGCCAAAAGGCAGACCAATACATCTCGTATGATCTCTTTCTGTCCGACAATGACTTTCGAAATCTCTCTCTCCAGGCGCTTGCACGCTGTCGGTAAGGCCTCTGCGAGTGCAGGGTAAGCTTCTTCCGGTTGCGGATCCCCGATGCTGACTGCTCTTGCCATGAACTGTTAGTTACTAGCTGTAGTGCTATCAAATTTTGAACTCATATCAGAGGCAGTGCCATGCAGTTCAACAAACACTTCCTCTCTCAGGAGATCTAACCAGCGACGCATTTCTTCTGCGCGCTTGGTTTCCAATGCCAAGCTCTCTATACGGGCATAGTCGGTTTCTATGTCAACGCGGTGCGTGGGAACCTTGCGCTGAAGAAGTACGATGTGCCAAGCCTGATTTCCATCCAGCAGCGTAACTTCCGCTGGTTGACTGATCTCTCCAATATCCAATGTGTCGGTGGTCGCTTTCCAGTCAGCCCCAAGAACATCTACGAAAAGATCTCGGTCGCCCGTAGAGGGATCCATTACACGTCCTCCAATCTCGGCAGAAATCTCCTCCTCTGAATGCCGCCTTGCAATAAGCTCAAACGGAATATTGTACGTTAGAATCGAATCGCGGAGCACGATAAGCTCTGAGATAGCGTTAGTGGGATCTGACCTTGATCGGTCAATATTGATAAGAATATGACTGAAATCAACCACATCGCCTACTCGCTCATTGACACGAAGTATATGGTAGCCAAAAGGGCTCTTGAATGGTTGGGAAAGCTCTCCCGGATCAATTCTTGCCGCGATGGCAGCAAATTCGGGGACAAGGTCTCCCAAAGCCATACTCTCGTATCGTCCGCCAGTCTGAGTAGATCCAACATCCTCTGAGTATTTCCGTGCCAGGTTCTCAAGTGTACTCACGCCGGTAACGATTGAATCTCGAATTACCCCTATAATGTCGAGTGCTTCCTGCTCCGCCTCGGGCAGAATTTCTGGATACTTTACCACATGCGAAACGCGTACAATAGGGGGGAGCACCGGCAGGGAATCGGTCGGAAATTGCGCGAACCATTCTCTGACCTCAGTAGGCGTAATCCGAAGCCCCCGCATTTTCGTGCTTTGAAACTGATCCGAAAGAATCTGATCTCGAATCTGATCCCGTAGATCGGCCCGGATCTGAACGAGGCTCTTGCCATAAAGATCTTCCAGCCTGACTTGGCTACCCAGTTGCTGGATCATAACGTTAATGCGTTGATTCAGCGCCTGATCTACCTGATCCTCAGTAACAACAATGTTTGTATCCCGTCGTGCATGTTCGGCGAGAACGGACTGATCTATCAGCTGCTGGAGGGTTTGATACCAAATATCGTCACTGTATTCCAATTCCTGTTGCTGTACAACGCTGGTTACAAAGCCATCAACCTCCGATTTCAGGATGATCTTGTTCTCTCCGACAATGGCAACGATTTCATCTACAACGGTCCCCTGAGCCAGACCTTGATAACAGGGCAAGGTCAACAAGACGATTAGGGCGATTGGTCGGGCGAGCCTAATATTTTGAAGCATGCGAGGAGCTGCAATGGAGGCGGACAGTGAACACTGCTATAACGGATGGCATGCGACAATTAGTGAACGCCGCCGGGCACGGAATAAAGAATTGCATCCTCACCATCACCTGATTTCTATATCCTCACTGGACTCGGCCTGTGCGCGCAGGGCCTGAACGCTGCGCGCATAGTTCTGTTTCCTGATATGAATGACCAACTGCTGCTGAACGATATCTTTGACCCAGGGTAATTCCGGAATCGTGCCCGCCGGTACACGATCCACCACCTGCAGAAAATGATATTCATCATCAACCCCGATTATCTGGGGCTGTGTGCCCTCTGAGGATCGTTGCAGGAGTGCTCGAACCTCAGGTTGACTGTTAAAGAGTTTGGCTTCGGAAAAATAATTCTTGTTCAGAGCATGCCGATCGGCTGATGAGATGTCAAACCGGTCAATCAACGCTGTAAAGACAGAATCAGCGCTTATATCCGGGGTTTGCAAGAGAATGCTTCTGGCCAGTCTAAGAGAGTCCAAGTTTGGATTGACGAGATAGCGGACATGCACGAATGGTTCAAGTAGACGCAAATACTCCTTGTTACGCTGGTAGTAGTCCACTATTTCGGATTGGGGAACTTCATTGTTAACCTGATTCTGATATTCGGAGATGAGCGCTTCAATTAGAACGGCGCGGGCACTTTCGTTCAGGCGGTTTTTTATATCCTCTTGGGCAGACAACTGCAGTCGTAACGCTTCCTGGTACAGAAGCTCATCAGTGATCCATTGATCAATGACCAAGCGACGCGTGTTATTAGTGTCCGAACCAGTGGTCAGGCCGGCCAGTCGGGTGTCAATATCTGCTTGTAGAAGGTAAGTGTCACCTACCCTGGCAACGAAGTCATCGGGCGGATCCAATTGTTGGCAAGCAGCGGCGGCAAACAATAGCAGGACACAGGCCCTATGCCGGTTTCTCATAAACGCTGGTACGCCTTAGCTAAACGATCCGGGAATGTTTTAACACGATATTTTGAGCGTAATCTCATGTGAAGGTTTTGCTCAAGCTCAATCTGAATATCGGCCATGACTTCTGTACGGGCTTCCTCAAATGTCTTGGGGCGTGGAGGCTCACTTCCGTCCATAAATAGCACAAGTCGACGATTGTGTGCTGAGACTATACTGGTATGTTCTCCGGTGGACAGGTTTAAGGCCCGATCATAAACACTGTTGGTAAGCCCGGGGACAAGCACCGTATCCAGTTGCAGATTCCAGGTTGAATCAGCGGCAATTTTCTCGACCAAATCTGCCCAGGTTCTGCCTTCATCCAGCCAGTCTACAGCCTCGATTAGTACTGAGTCAACTGCTCCCGAAATCTCCAAGAGACGATATCTTTCCGGCCACTGATAGCGTTCAATGTTGACGTTAAAGTGATTCAGCAGACGCAGGGTATCCGCCGAGGATGCATTCCAGACCGAATCCTCCATGATTTTGAATATCGTGAGTCCTTCCTCAAAGTTCTGCATGATCTCTCTGAACCCTGGGTCGGATTTCTCGAGTTCAAACGCGCGGTACGCGAGTGCTTTATCGTTAAGGAATGCATCCACATAAATCAATGATTGCGTAAATGCGGTTGGACCATAGCCAACGGTATTGGTCTGTTGGGCCGCAAAGTTTGCAAACTGTTTGAGGGTATATGACGAATCTGCAAGTGTAACCAGAGGCATGGCTTCTGCAGAGTCAATTGCTGCCAATTCCCCCAGATATTGTTGTACCGAGTCTCTCTGAATTCTACCAAGCAGCCTGGACAGCAACAGCGTATCGACGGAGATTGTATAGAGCCCTCTTGATGACCGTGCTAACGCCGTCTCTGCCTCTCGCATACGAGGGAGAGCACGGGCCATATTTGCCAACTCATCGTACATTTCATCTAGTGTTCTAAATGAATCAATCTGGTCTAGCCTAATGATGTGCAGTCCATATTGAGATTCAATCACATCGGACATCTGACCAATCTCTTCCAAGGCAAATGCGGCATCATGGAAACTTTTATCCCAATTAGGGTCATGGTATGAGATTGCCGGCTGGAGGGATCCTCCACTTCGGGCGCTGCCGCGATCCCCTGAATGTGCCCTTGCCAGATCATCAAATGACGCTCCTTCGTCAAGCAAAGCCTTCAGGCTGTCCATTCTTGCACGAACCTTTGCTGAATCAGAGGGAGTCTCTTCGAGAAATCGGAGCATAATGTGTGACACATGATAACCCGGCTTGGCGTCCTCGCGGCCATGGACCTTGATTAGGTGATAACCATAAGCGCTTCTGACCACATCCGATATCTCTCCGACAGGAGTGCCGTACGCGGCGTCTTCAAAAGGTTTGATCATCTCGCCAGCGCTGAATGGCCCGAGGTCTCCCCTGAAACCCCGTCTCGAGTTTTCGCTGGAAGCTGCCCGATCCTCTGATTGTCGGAATGCGAGGTCACCAAAAGGCACACCCTGAGCCAGTGAGTCTCGTAGTGCCATGATCTTGTCCCATGCTCTAAGAGTATCTACAGGCGAAGCCCCCTGGGGTAAAACGATCATTATGTGACTGGCGTGAACGAAATGTTTACGCTTTTCGTAGAGATCCTCTACAATGGGAGTAACGATCGCATTGTCTATCAGGTAGGGTTTGGCGAACGATGAACGATACCCGTTGATTTCGGACTGAATACCTGGATCTTCAAAATAACCAGCGCCCTCCGCCTCTTTGAGTTTAATGAGGAAGTTGACGTAACGCCTCAAGAAATCAGTGTATTCCGGCAATGAATCTTGACTTGCAACCTCTGCGCTCCCCACAGTTTTGGCGTATTCACGCTCGAAATCTGCCAAAGTAAAAGCTTCACCATCAATTTCTGCCACCACGATGTCTTGCGCAAAAGCAATTGGAGCTAAGAGCATTGCTGCAATCAATGCAATGCAGCGTGCTGTTTTCATAGGTATATTCGGGGATTTTGAAGAAAAGTCGATTGCACCACGGTTAACCGTAACGGTTCCCCATGAATCCATTATGGGTTCTGGTGGGTTCTAGCGGGTCATTTCATTGTATATACCAAGAATGTCTGTCATTCGCGTAAGGTTTGCTCCAAGTCCCACGGGCTATTTGCATATTGGTGGGCTCAGGACTGCCCTTTACTGCTATCTGTTTGCTCGCAGTCAAGGTGGAAAACTGGTTTTGCGTATTGAGGATACCGATCGTACTCGATTTGTCGAGGATGCTGAGGACGATATAGTTCAAAACCTGGCAAGGTGCGGATTGGACGTAGATGAAAGTCCGATGTTGGGAGGCCCCTATGCTCCTTATCGCCAATCAGAGCGTCAGAACTTATATCGCAAATATGCGGAGTCACTGGTGGACTCGGGGCACGCGTACTATGCCTTTGATTCGTCAGACTCGATTGCAGAACTGCGAAAGAGAAACAAAGCCTACGACGCAAGTACCCGATTACAAATGGATAATAGCCTGACCCATCCAAAAGAGGTGGTCAGTATGCGACTGGAGTCGGGGGAGGAGTACGTCGTGAGGCTATGTGTTCCCGAGGACGTAACAATTCAGTTTGACGACTTGATCAAGGGAGCGGTTAAAGTAGATTCTGCAAATATCGACGATCAGGTTCTGATCAAGTCAGACGGCATGCCAACTTATCATCTAGCAAATGTGGTTGATGACCATCACATGGCTATCACTCATGTAATCCGGGGCGATGAGTGGATTCCTTCTACGCCTAAGCATATTCTGCTATATCAGGCGTTTGGCTGGCAGCTGCCTGCAATGGCTCATCTGCCATTGATCCTGAGTCCGACGGGAGGGAAGCTTTCCAAGAGAAGCGCACAGCGGCAGGGTATCCCGATCAATGTGAGTGATTATCTGTCAAAGGGATATGAGCCACAAGCGGTAATGAATTTCCTTGCCCTTCTGGGGTGGAATCCCGGGACGGAGGATGAAGTATTTACATTGGAAGAGCTGGTGTCGACGTTTTCGCTTGAGCGGGTTGGCTCCGCACCGGCAAAATTCGATCTGGATAAGTTGAACTGGTTCAATGCCCAGCATCTTCGACGTCTGGATATTGAGGTGTTACTGGAGCGGGTTAGGCCATTTCTGGAAGAGCATGGAATAGCCGTACAGGATGCCTATATACAAAAGGTCTGTCTTCTGGTCCATGATCGCTTGCAGCACGCCAAGGATTTGGCCACCAACTTCTCCTATTGCTTTGTAGATCCCGTTACTTTTGATCCAAAGGGTGTCAAGAAGCGATGGAAATCGGACGCTGCCAGTCTAGTAAATGACTATTCCACTCGTTTGGATGCACTTACTTCGTTTAACGAAGACGCCCTCGAATTTGAACTTCGAGATTTAGCTGCGAGTCGCAAGGTTGGGGCAGGGCGCATTATTCATCCGGTTCGACTTGCCGTGAGCGGTACAACAGCCGGTCCAGGATTATTTGCGCTTCTTCGTGTACTTGGGCAGCACACATGCGTGCGCCGACTGCGGAATGCAGTAACGAAGCTTGGGTGATGGTGCTTATAGAATATCCCGAACCCTACGCTGTCATCCGCCTTTCACCTGAAGACGAGATGCCTTTCTGGGCTACACGCGGTCGTTTTACCTCAATCACCCGGGCGCCTGGAGAGCTCTCAGTGATATGTCCAGAACATTCCGTTCCACCAACCCAACATGCCGAACGCGGGTGGTATCTATTAGGTTGTGATGGCCCGTTTAGTTTTGATACAGTAGGCATTCTGGCCGAGCTTACAGCTGTTTTGTCCAAGGCGAATATTCCGCTACTTGCCGTAGCCACATACGATACCGACTTCATTTTGACACGCGACCAGACTGCAGCACGAGTTGCGCTCCAAAATGCCGGCCACGAGGTAGTTTCCAAGGGCTACCCCGAAGGGGCTGTATCGAAAGAATAAGCGTTGTGCGGATGTCCACTATCGAAACAGATTCTTGCTGATATCTTCCTATTTCGTACATCGGTAAGGAACATGCTACTCATCCGTGATATTGGCAAAACCGTCGAATTGAGCTGAAATAAATCAAGTCGGAGTATAGGAACATTCTGACGGAGTAAAGACTAGAAACCGACCGACAGGGATAGGGGGTTGATTGTTTTCGCGAGTTGCCAGGTTAACGAAAGCGAGATAGCCAAAGATCGGTGAATTCTTTCCCAAAAACGAATAAGATGACTAGATCAGACACCTTCATATGTTAATAACATCGGTGTCCACTGCGTCTACCTAACGACCAAAAAGAACAGATTTTGACCGAAGCAGGTAGACAGATTTGGGACTTATATCTGAAAGTAACAATGCTGTTAGAGGATAAGGAATATCGTGGAGT
>JAPPGC010000042.1 GCA_028875125.1 Bacteroidota bacterium
CTTTTTTCAAATTTTGCTGATTTGGACTTGCATAAATGGTAGGGAGTCCCCCCCATCAAAACGTACTACCCGTAGAGAGTAGAGCATTGTTAGAGCTAGTATGAACCGCTCAAATGTTCCAATCGCTTTGTCCTTGCGGACGGCCTCCCACAGGCTCGTTACGGTACGAGGTTGGGGGAGTTGGGAGAAAATTGCGGCCCCTGCACCAAGCAATGTCTGTTCCGCAGGTACGTGTTTGGTCGGGTGGATCATCGCTCAAATACCTCGCAGGTCTCGAAAAGATAGACTAACACGGCCTCAGCTGCAAACTGGATTTTGAAGTCTTTGAATCCACGCCGAGCGAACAAACACATCGAATTAAAGAGATCTTCGCCTGACGACGTACTGGTCCTTCGAAGCTTATGATAATGTTCAAGGAACCCCGAAATAAGCTTATCTGGAAACTCTGGATTGCTTTGACTCAACGACTGAATGAATAAGCGTACTTGGGGTGTAGACGCAAGACGGGAAGTGATAATATTCTGGGATGACACGGAAAGTCCATTCTTTTGGATCTTGTCCTCAAGGGATATTCGAGAGAAGTCCTGATCAGATGGTGGAGGCGGTTTATTGTGTATCCACTCTGTCGCTCGTTCAAGCTCACTGAAGCTGACGGATGCCATCGCTTCCTTCATTGCTTCAGCAACAGTCCTTTCATGGTCATGCTTGATTGAGAGAAGTAATTCCACAGGATAATCTCGCTCGCCGTTAGGGTGCGCGTCAATCTCTTTGTGGCAATTCGAGCAAATGTACAGAAGGTTGGATAGTGAGTTCCGCTCCTTTGACGTCATTTTCGCATCAAATCGGGCCGAGGATCGACCTCCTTTTTTTCCCTCCGCGTTCGCCAGCGATGTGTGCGGCTTCACCTTTGAATGAAACATGTTGACCATCGTCGCTATACTCCGAAAGTAGTTTGCGACACGATGGCATTGCGCATACGTTGCCGCTACGTAGAGCCAAACGAATCCGTATTGAGTCGAGAACGCTCATTAGGCATCACACCTAAGCCGGTGATGCTTTGATTTAAGGATCCAGTTCAGGAACATGACGAGCCGGCTGGAAGACTCTGTTAGGTCGGGAGTGAACAAACGCCTTTGCGCAAACTGCATAGTAAAACAAGCCTCTGCGTGGAATGGATGCTGACGTAGCGAATCTACAATATTTTGAGGAAACCGACAGTGTCCAACGGAGATTCCTAACCACCGCGGTCAATAGAGTATCAAATGTTACCCCTCTGGAATTGGAGCATTATCGTGTCATTAGTATTCTTTTTTAGTTCTGACGGTCCTTTCTTCGCGTACATTTCGCCGTCTACCTATACCTGTCGTACAGATTCCTTACTAGACATTGTAGTTTGTGTCCTAACAACCTCTATTTTTCACCACAAATCTCGATCTAGGCCCACCTGTGAGCAAAACAAATCTATAATGTCTCCCTGTGTGAAAATGCCAATTATGATTCAGCCGGAATTAATCATTACATCCAAATCGTGGTAGAACCCAGTGTTAACTGGATAGGCATTACCTCCAGATGCGTGCACCTTGGCTGTTGATTTTCCTTCCATTATGGTCTGACACTGTTCCTGCGGACGGTCCACCCTTTGAACCTCATGAAGCACTGGAAACCATAAAAGTGCCCGATGGCTTACGTGTAGACCTTGTTGCGGCAGAACCCTTGGTGGCCGACCCTGTCGCAATGGATATCGATGAATATGGTCGAATCTGGGTCGCCGAAATGCCCGGGTATCCCCTGGACGTTGGTGGATCAGGGCGAATAAAAATCCTGCACGATACAGATCAGGATGGTCGGCCTGATTCTGCAACAGTATTCGCTGACGGACTCAGACTGCCGACCGGTATTATGCGATGGAAGGATGGCGTCCTGGTAACCGATCCACCTGATATTTTTTATCTCCCGGACAACGATGGGGATTCGCGGGCAGATAGCCATATCGTAGTCTTAACCGGATTTGCACTCTCAAACCCGCAGCACAATGCAAACTCTCCGATCTATGGACTGACCAATTGGATTTATGTAGCCAATAACAGTACGATCTGGTGGACCGAAAAATATGCGGATCCATTTGGTGATCAAGGAGAACAGGTGTACTTTCCCGACAACCCTGAGGGAGACCGCCTGCCACGTAATGCTGCCGACAGGAACGTACGTTTCCGACCGGATACTTATGAGCTTGAGCTTCTTGGTGGACGCTCACAATTCGGGCACACCTTTGATGCTTGGGGAAGACATTTTTTGGTGAACAATAGCCAGCACCACTTAGTGGAGGCGCTTGCTTCGCAGTACTTGGAACGACGTCCCGAGCTACCAATCCAAACGACTATTCATAGAACATCCGATCATGGGGATGCTGCTGAAGTATATCCCATAACCATCGATCCTATGCATCAGTTACTAACTGATCGTGGAGTATTTACTTCTGCGTGTGCGCTGACCTGGCAGCTTGGAGGTCTGTTGCCTGCACCGTTTGATAGCAGCATAACGCTGGTTGCGGAGCCTGTTCACAACCTTGTACATATTGACCGAGTAGTTCCTGATGGACCGGTTTTTAGGAGTGAGCGCGTACTAGAGAAGCGCGAATTTATTGCATCTACGGACAGTTGGTTTCGTCCAGTTAATTTCACTATTGGCCCCGATGGAGCAATTTATGTTGTCGACTACTATAGGGAGATCATTGAGCACCCGGAGTGGATGGACGATAGCCTGGCGGCCACCGGTGACCTGCACCAAGGGACCGATCGCGGACGCATCTATCGTATTGTACCCGAGGATACACCTGAACTGAACTGGCACGGGAAGCTTAGCCTTGCCAATGCTACCGTTGACGAACTAGTCGACAGATTAGCCTCTGATAATATCTGGTGGCGCCGCAATGCACAGCGCATTCTGGTTAGCCGGAATCGTCAGGATGCAGTAGCCCCTCTCTCGAAAATGGCCGCGTCCAGCACGTCTGCCTTGGGGCGGCTTCATGCTCTTTGGACATTAAATGGCTTGGGCGCACTCACACCCAGCCAAATTACATCGGCATTGGATGATTCCCACCCAGGTGTGCGCGAGAATGCTATACGGCTGACAGAGCTGGTCCTGTCCGGAAGCCCTGAACTTGGCCAGAACCTGCTAGCCATGACCGAGGACACCAATGTTCGTGTTCGATATCGGCTACTGAATACCCTTGGGTTCGTGCCTGGCTCTGATGCTGCTAAACTTAGACTGCTTGCGCAGAATATTGAAAGCGAATGGTTTCAAACAGCCGCGCTCTTGGCACTTGATGTGTCTACTCATGATCTCATGCAGACGGTATTGAACGAACTCGCAGCCCCAGAGCATGTCATTGACCGCTTTGTCCTGCGCCTAGCACGTATCCTCGCCAGAACAAATGGACTGGTCCCTGCCCTTACCAATGAGGGGCCTGCGTTCGGTGCACGTCTGGCGGGGGCCGCAGAGGGCTTGCAGCAAAGTCAGAATAGAATTGCGATCTCACGAGAACTGTCCGAGCACCTGATAGAATTGGCCTTGTCGCCCGATGATGAACTGGGCAATGCTGCTGTAGCACTACTTGGAGCAGTGATTCTCCCCGAGCCAGAAAGCCTCGAACAAGCACAGCTTATAGCAACTGATATCAACCAAACAGTGGATGCACGAGTGCGGGCTGTGCGTATTCTGTCGCTTATGCCCAATAATATCGGAATCCTGCCGGCGCTACTTGACTCCTCCTATCCCGTAGAAGTCCAACTCGCCTCTGTGGAAGCCTTAGGAGCCCAATCAGGTACAAGGCCTGCACAGCTTTTGCTGCAATCCTGGCCTAATCTATGGTCACGCTCCCGCAATCGAGCACTGGATCAATTTTCCACCCAGGATCGTGCGAATCTATTAGTAACTGCATTAGAAGAAGGTGTCATTCTAACCGAAGAAATCACTTGGTACCAACGCGTCCGTTTGATGCGCGATACGGAAGAACCCGTCCGAAGCCGTGCTCGAGCAATCCTCAAATTAGAGGATGCTGCTCCCGGCGAACTACCCATTCCTCACGGTCCAGGTAACATTGACCACGGACAAGTACTGTTTGAGAACCTATGTGCACAGTGTCACATGGCAGGCGAAGTAGGTGCCGGGGCTATTGGACCGAATTTGGCTACCGTACAGCATTGGCCACGTCATGTCCTACTGGCCGAACTTCAAAATCCAAGCCAGAGTATTGCCAGCGGTTACGAATCTTGGCGATTGACGCGCACTAACGGTTCAATAATCGAGGGAATCATTGCTTCAGAAACCTCCTCTGCAATTACAATGAGATCCCTCACTGAAACGGTTGTCGTTCCACGACAGGATGTTAAGGAATTGACTGCAATGCCCGGTTCTTTTATGCCACCGGGCCTAAACATGGCTCTTGAACCCAATGATTTGCGTGATTTGCTTAGCTTTCTAAGGCAGGAGCTCCCCCAACAATAATCTTTCCACTCCCGATGCAAAAGCTTTTGATATTTCTCGCAGCAGCCTTGTTGTTTACTCACTCTCAGACCATAGCACAAACACCCGTTGTGCCGTCCCTTGATGAATGGGAGGTTCACGATCTCGATCGCCCTCAACCGGTTGTTGTTACTCCCGGAGAATTGACATCCGCGCCACCACCCTCAGACGCAATTGTGCTGTTTGATGGAACGCACTTTGAGGAGTGGATGCATGCAAACGGCGATGCAGTTAAATGGCATTTACGCGATGGTTACATGGAGGTGAACCCCGGTACCGGAATTATCCAAACCAAACGTTCGTTCGGTGATGTGCAGCTTCATATTGAATGGGCTACGCCCAATAGTGGGACAGGACAGGATAGTGGCAACAGTGGTGTGTATCTCATGAGCACCTATGAGGTGCAAGTGCTTAATTCGTTTGAAAATCAGACCTATCCCGATGGACAGGCAGCGTCGTTGTACGGGCAGTATCCCCCGCTGGTGAACGCAAGCCGTCCACCTTTGGAATGGCAGTCCTACGATATAATCTTTAGAAGACCCCACTTCGAGGAGGATGGTACACTGAAGAAACCGGCAAGAATCACGGTTTTTCATAACGGTGTACTCGTTCAAGACAACGTGATCCTGACTGGACCCAGCGGGCATCGATCCCGTCCCCCGTACCGGGCCCACGAGGACGCATTGCCGCTCTTCTTGCAGGATCATAACGAACCGACACGCTTTCGCAATATCTGGCTTCGCGACTTGGAAGCAGATATGTAGTCTCTGAATGGCATTTATTGCTGGAATTGACATTGGCGGAACACGGACGCGCTGTGCACTCGCACGTAGAGACAAGCCACATAAAATAACCCGCAAGGCATCTGTCGCGACCCCGCAGCAGGGACCTGATGCGGTGCTTGATTTAGTTGAGGACATAATCCGCGACAAACTACGGGTAGAAGAGCCGTTGTGTGGGATTGGCTGCGTGGCGCCGGGTATGACGGATACCCAGTCTGGCGTAGTGCTTGAAGCAGCCAATCTGAATAACTGGATCAATGTTCCCCTGGTCTCCGAGCTTGAAAGAAGGTTTCGGGCTCCTGTTGCTGTAGAGAATGACGTTAATGCAGCTGCCATAGCGGAGGCTCGACTGAGTGTATCCACCGAAATGTCCCCGGTAGTCTACGTAACCTTGAGTACGGGCGTAGCTGCTGGCATAGTCATTGACGGCAAAATCCTACAGGGGGCAAATTATTGCGCAGGGGAGATTGGCAGTATTATTCCCTCTCCTGAGTATCTTGACCAAGATTGGCAGCCAAATGGATGTCTGGAGCAACTGGCGGGCGGCATTGGTTTGGCTGCCCAATGGACCAACATTCAAGGCACTGCCGCGAGCACAACGAGCGCACTTGAAGTGTTTCAGGCAGCTGATGCAGGAGATGTTAAGGCAGCAACGTTGATCAATAAAGCTACTGACTATCTGGCACAGGCTATCGTTGCACTGGTCTGTGTCCTTGATCCTGAAATTGTGATCCTAGGCGGAAGTATTGGGCTAGCTAGACCGGAGATCGCCGGACGCGTACGCCAGACCCTGGCGAAGTCGGTTCCTCACGTACCCTCCGTACTGCCCTCCTGTTTAGGAGACGATGCTCCGCTTTTGGGTTCACTCATACTAGCTGAATCCTGCTCCAGTGACTCGTTTTCTGGCTCAGCTGGTTCCTCTTCTTCAGGATCGTGAGCAGACATTAGCCCACCATTGTAACTCCCGTCCATTGCTCGTTCGAGTGCCGACAAAATCCGGTCAACATCCAATCCCACAGCTAGGGCATATGCTTTAGTCAGACTGCGCAAGTAGACTTCATGAAAGCTCTCGTGATAATACAAGCCGCTGGTTTCGTAGTCAATCAGAACTGATTTTGGTATGCGCGTCTCAACGTAAACGGTTTCTAACGATACCCCTTGCTGCTTTCTAAGGGTCAGGAGATCGCGTGCGTACCAGCACCTAGCCTCTTCAAGTTGGCTCGCGTCTCTTTCTTTCGGATTGGTAACCATAAATCCGGCGTATTATACGCCTCAAACGATGTAGCAAAATAAGAAAATTTGCCCAGATTCCAAGACGATATGGTCATATTCCGCTAGACTGAACCATTCAATGAATGATGTCCAGGCAATGGCGTTAACTAGCAGTTGGAACTCTTGAATGACACTACTGCGGGAGAGGCTGGGTCTTTGCCATATAAAGGGGATGAGTCCGTGCAGATATCCATCCTTGACAGTTCCGGCCTCAACCCAGTAGAACAAGCCCGCAAAGGAAAGTTTTGAGCGCACACGCTGGCCAGCGTAGAGCTATTCGGTGTACTACTCAACCCCGTCGGGACGGCGAGATTCGAACTCGCGACCCCTTCAACCCCATTGAAGTGCGCTACCTGGCTGCGCTACGTCCCGGAACCAGCAACTACGCTAATTGCTGCTTGATGTTCTCTAAGAATGAGCGCAAGTTCAGCAGTTCCTCCCGTTTTGTGCTACGCTGAGCAGGTTCCGCATCTGCCTCGCTCTCCAAGATCTGTCTAGCGCCAGCCAATGTGTATTTGTCGACGCGAAGAAGTTCGTAAATCCTATACGCTGCCTCCAGATCCTTTCTCGTGTATGTCCGTCGGCCAGCATTATTCTTTCTGGGGTTGAGCTGGGAAAATTCATTTTCCCAATAGCGCAAGACATGCGTCTCTACTCCAACTAGCTTTGCTACTTCCCCAATTGAGTAGTAGAGTTTTGTAATCTTGTCCTCGGTCATCAGTGTACTTGGGATTTGGGAAGCGTTTTCACTGTACGTCTGCAGAGAATCTAAGCAAAATTACTCATATCAGCTTAGTTTCACAAGGATTAGACCCGATTCAGGACTATTCCGACGGGTTTAGCTGCGCTAGCATGTGTTGTTTTGTCTACCGATCAGGAATAGGCCTGCTTGCGATTGTAGCAATCGATACGGGCGCATCAGACTGTGAGTTCGGTTTAGTATTTTCGGCTAAGTACGCCATTCCAGTGCTGGCCGAAAGACAGATAAGACGCGGGGACGACCGAGAGCATTCGCCTCGTCATTCGCTGGAACTGGCCCGGTTCACCGTCTCTACTTCATTGATTGCCGGAATCGCACGCCGGGCGGTATCAAGCAGCCCGCTGACGTAGAATTCCGTGATCGGCCCACCGCCTGCTTCACACTCTTTAGCGAGCTCTGGGACGATCGGGTCCCAGCTCCCGTAGGAACGGAGCCATTTCCATTGCGGCCACCAATGACTGTCGTACGCGGACAAAAGTCCACGACGTTGTAACGCAATTGAGAGATCTTCACGGCGCCTCCTCTCTTCCTCACTCATTTGGTTGATTGGCTTCGGGCTTCTGATTCCCCAATACCATTTGTTCGGACCTGGGCCCCCAGATTCGAGCCCGATCTGGGTGCGCCCGCCCGGGTGGCCTGGTACGTCATTGTACTGCACCCAATCGTCCCTGCTGATCGCGAGCCAATTCCAGTATTTTTTCTCTCCTTCGTAGTGACACCACACATTACAATCGGACGCAATGTCTGTCAAGACATCGTGCGCCCTATGATGAACGGTCTCGCGCAAGTGTTCCAGAAACCGCTTGCACACAGTGTCCCGTACTGGGATCCACGCGTCGTGTATAGCGAGCGCAGCACGGAGCTGGCTCGGGTTGGAATTCAGATAGTCTTGTACGAAAAGTACATCGGGATTTGTAGACATGGGAGTTTCTCCGAATTGCTGTTGGCAGAACAATTGCGCATCCTTCAGGAACGAGCGAACCCGCTCGGCGTCGCATTTCTCCTGACAGGCGGCTAGCCATTTCTCGATTGACGTCTCCTCGCCAATATATGGCATGATGCGGAATTGCTCCCGCCATCTCTTACGTTCAGCCTGCGGAAAACTGTTTTCGGCAGGCCAGCGGTACACGGGCGAAAGATAGATCAGCAGAAATTGCGTTTGGTATCGCTTTTCGAGGTACTCCAGGTATGATATTATCTGGCGGTCCAGATCGTTAGCGTACGGCTTGTTCTCGAATGCAAGACAAGCGTGACCCGTAGCCGAAGAGATCTCTACAATAATATCCATCCGGCCGCCGCCGTCCGGGATCCAGTGCTCCTGCTTGACATAGACTGAATAGGCATCCGCTGGGTGCACCCCATTGAACCATCCAGGCGGATCGGGTAAGACCTCCAACATTGCTTCCAAGAAGCTTGTCCCTTGGCCGTGTTCAGCATGTGGATCAAGCAAGTCCGCGATCACATTTGACAGTCCGATTTCGTCATCACGTAGATACTTGAAGGAGTTGAACCGGGGGGCTTGTTGACGTTCGCGATTAGATTTCTTGGCCTCCTGCAAGGTCGATGCTAGTTCTTCTAGGAGCCGTTCGCAATGCTCCTGCCTAGCTAGCCGTGCCTCGTCCACTTGTCGGAGGATTTCGAAAATCTGGTTAGTCACTGCCATAGAGGAAGGATCAAATGCACGAAAAGACTGAGGTATCAACACTTAAAAGATAAGTTATGCCCCAAAAGCTCAGAAATATGGCTTAGTGCCTACAACAACGACAAAATACATAAGATCTACTGTTTCCTATTCAGTGAGTCACTTTGTTCGGAACAATTAGGCTATCTGAACTTCATTATATTGGTGAGGAAGTTAGGCTTGGCAGGAAGTTCAGATACCACTAGTGGTAGAACCCCAAGAACGATACCCTATTGATGAGGGCCAGAACTCCCAGCAATCTTAGTACTCAGATACAGCTCCCAGAAATAGAATCCGCAATTGCACCCTGTGATTCCTCGGAGAAAATTCTGGCCCTAATGCTGGAAGGCGATTGCACGTACTGGCCAACGGCCAGCCTCGCTTCGGTCAGGTGCAGTGTACGCCGCATCCGTCCCATCAGCAACTGGAGCTGCGGTTTCATGGCAGCGTGGTGCACTGATGCCCGGGCTTGGTGCCGGGCACTCATGGTACCCGTCATAATTTTGCTTTCTACTCTCGCACCGTGGAGGGCGCAGGCCCAGAACTCGCTAGAGGACGACTGGCTTGCCTTGGTGGCGCTCTACGATTCGACGCGTGGATATCAGTGGCGAAACAACGACAACTGGTCCAATGCGACGGACACGATGCCGGATGCTCAATCCTTGGACAGCTGGCACGGTGTCACGGTGGACATGCAAGCAGGCCGCGTTTCTGAACTCAGATTAGAAGATAATGGGCTCAATGGTAAGCTTCCTCCACAAATTGGCAAGCTCACCCACCTCAAGTATCTGTCCCTGCGAGACAATTACCTTGATGGTGAGATTCCGTCGGAGATCGGCAACTTCACCCAACTGAAGTACCTGTCCCTTTGGAGTAGTGATCTCGAGGGAGACATCCCGGCAGAGATCTGGACACTGACTGAACTCAAAGTGCTCAACATCGGAGATAACTACGAATTGGGAGGAATCATTCCACCGGAGGTTGGCAACCTTACCGCACTGGACACGCTAATTGTGAACTGGGGTAAAGTATCTGGCAGATTACCGGAGGAAATCGGCAACCTTACTAATCTGCGGCTATTGGAAATCCAGCAGAATGAGCTGGTTGGCAAGCTTCCTTCAAGCATGACAAATATGTCACAGCTGGCGCACCTCAATTTTCAGGGACAGGAACTTTGTGCTCTCCGGGAAACAGCATTTCAAACGTGGCTGGCCAGTGTGGCTGAGGTATACGGTGAGACCTGCTCCGTGGACAGATTTCCGTCCCACCTCGGAGCAAGGATTGCTTGCGCGGGCGGAAAGGCGGGTGAATTTGAATGCAAGGGCGTCGATTTGCTCTCCCATTTGTCGAAGAAGGACATGGGGGCAGAGTCCCGCATTCTGGTAAATGATATCTGGGGATGGACCGACCCGGAAACCAATCAGGAGTATGCGCTTGTAGGGAAGGAGAACAGCGTAGCATTGGTTGACGTCACCGACCAGTTGAATCCTGTTTATCTGGGCTCACTTCCATCGCATGATCCCGAAGCTGTGGCCATCTGGCGCGACATGAAGGTGTACCGCAACCACATGTTCGTTGTCGCGGATGCCCAGGGCCATGAGAATGGCATGCAGGTCTTCGATCTCACCCAGCTGCGCGGCGTGGACCGCGCCAGCCTTCCTACCACATTCATCGAAACTGCAAATTATCAGGAAATTGGGAGTGCCCATAATGTGTTTGTGCATGAAGAGACCGGCTATGCGTATTTGGCGGGTAGCAGAGGCGGCAGAGGCCGGTGCGGTGTTGGTCTGCACATCGTAGACGTCCGGGATCCGCTGAATCCGACGTTTGCGGGTTGCCACCACGAGTCCCAAGTAGGCCGCCCTTTCAGCCCTGGATACGTACATGACGTGCAGTGCGTCATCTATCGCGGTCCGAACGCAACGTATCACGGCAGAGAAATCTGCGTTGCCCCCAGCGAGACGGCAATCAACATCGTGGACGTTACGGACAAGTCCAATACGGCATCGGTGGCGGTAATGAAATATCCGCTCGTTGCTTATTCACACCAGGGATGGTTTACGGATGACCACCGATACTTTATCGCAAACGACGAGTTGGACGAAGCCAACTTCCGCGACAATTTCAGTTTTCGAGGTTCGCGGACGCTGTTTTGGGATCTGGCGGACCTAGACGACCCTGTCCTTTTGGTGGAGTATTTCAGTCCGGTGAAGACCATTGACCACAATCTGTATGTGCGCGAAAACTACGTTTACCTAAGCAATTACGAATCGGGCCTCCGGATCCTCGACATTGAGGACGTCTCGAATCCGGTTGAGGTCGCCTATTTCGACACGGATCCTGCTTCCAACCGGGTTTCGTTTGAATACGGAGCGTGGAGCTCTTATCCCTATTTCAAGAGTGGCATCGTAGTGGTAAGCAGTATGGAGCAAGGGCTGTTCGTGCTGCAACCCACAACGCAATCCATTACAGCGACGGAACAGGATGTACCAGTGCCGGAAGCTTTTTCGTTGCGTGGAAATTACCCGAACCCGTTTAATCCATCGACCAGGATCACATTTGATCTTCCGGCTTCTGCGGAGGTAGCGCTTCTGGTCTTTGATGTGCAGGGACGGTTGGTCATGGCACTTCCAGGTCAGCAATTTGGGGCCGGCGCTCAAAAATCAATAGAATTTAGTGGCGAAGGTCTTGCCTCCGGGACGTATGTGTACAGGCTGATGGCGGTAATGGAGCACGAAGCAGCTGTTCGGGCAGGGGTGATGACCCTGGTACGCTAGTCTGGAGCGTTGCACAGTCACGGCAACAAATTGTGTAGTAGCTATTAGTCCTGAACCGAGCCGCAGGCTTTGCCCGTTGTAGCGGTTTTCCGTCCCCGTGCCATTGCCAGGTTTCTGTACCGACTGTCACGGGGTCAGTTGCTACCACTTGCTGAACCGCAGCAGCCGGTCGATGACTGCGCTTTGCGGCACGCCTCTTCCGCCCCTATGCTGCGAGCGAAGTAGTTCTTGTAGCTTTCGTGTGGAGATTTTGTCACTACCTAGGGGCTGGTGAATGGTCAGAATTCCTGGATAAACCAATGTCTGGACGCGGTACAAGATGCGCCGAGGGCGACCCGTTAACTATAGCAAGGCGACTTGCCTAGCACCTCCCTAGTATAGCAGGTATAGAATACAACAACGCGAGCCCTCATGGCGTTCGTTCGACTACTTCAGACCGGCACTCGATGCTGCGCCCTATGACAGCACTTCAAATCTCCGACGTGCGCTATGGCCTCGCTCGTCAACGACCGTAAGGGTGTGCCACTCCAAACTCATATCCAGCGCCTGCTCGTAAAACATGCTCGTCGAGCCCGCATACCGGTCGTCAAGGTGCCAGTGAAGCGTCGCTCATGGATCACGGTGCACCGCCATAAATACTGCCCTCCCTCGCAGACCACCGAGTTCCACCGGGACTAAATGGCGGACCCGAAACGCGGGTACACAGAAGACTCGCGATCACAAGCGCTGGCGAACGCCGGCAGGCAAACGACGATAATGGACTGAGCCAAAATTGAACCGCGATTGGTAAACATTGCTGTAGCCTAATCGGATGGAAAATCACTGAAGAACAGCTCGCGAATTAGTGAAATTCAGCCGGAATAATACGTGTCTACTATTGCCGTAATGGCAACCTACAGTATTATCCTAGGGGGGTACTTGAACTTAGACCATCCTTAGCAAAGTTGCTTGTCCCAGCGACGGACCATTACCAGTCGAGCATTAGAGGATTTGGGGGGCGTATACACGCGGGCGGCCCTGGATTCCGGTGCGGGTCAATGCGAATTTACTTGGTGGCGAGCACTGATCCGCGTACTCTCGAAACCGAACTCACCACGACCTGATCCTCCAAGCATGTCATCGCCAATACCCCAGTTAGCCGCCACGGTGCATGTGTCGCTCGCTTCCCAGGACATACCAGTCTTTCCCATATTGACGAAAGGTCGATTCTCGCGGCGCACGTTAAACTTGGGTTAGCCCTAATGTCGGCTATCACAAGTAGCACGTGGGTGGTAGGCCGTGTTCACAGTGGAAGTGTGCAGGGGGGATGAACGTGCAGCGCTGGCGGCATTTTGCAACGGCGCGTGCGCGCTGCATTGGTCCAGCCAGGAAGGACATGGTTGCGATGTCCAGGGGTGTTCAATTGATCCTGTAGGGCAAAAGCCAAGCTGCTAAACCCTGGCGGCCACGGTTCTATAAAAATCATGTCATATGTCGTGAGAGCCATGGATACGCGCAAGAATCAACGACCATGCGAAAAGGGTATCCTCACCCTACCTGAAACAAGACGCTCAAAACTGCACGAGAGCGCCGATCTTGCAATCATTGAATCCATTCCCGCGCCCGATCCCCTGGATGCATAAACGAAATCTTATCCTCGAACGCGTCCAGACACTGTTTCATCGGATACTGGAGCTTCATTAAACTCTGGATAGTTGCGCCTGCAAGATCATCCGCTTCAAAATTCCAACCTGATCTCTAACGTGAATCCGGCGCAATCCATCAGTTTCCAGCAGATGGGTAAATGCCTCTCAAATTTCTCCCCTTCGCTGAGTTATCAAGAAATTTTCCCGCTTACCATCTGTCCGGCAACAGTTCGATGACTCGGATGTTGTTGCCCCTTATTCTTCTTACTCCAATTTCTACTCGACGTTTTTGCTCGCAAATATAGCCACGCAACGCGCTCCCCGTATGACAAGGTGTAACAACATGAGAGCGCCCCGGCGCTATCCAGCACCGGGGCGCTCTTTCAGTAGTCGGACAGTTTTTATCCGACCACTTGATCTACACTCCTACTTCACCAGTGTCATGCGTCCAGTCTTCACATACCGACTATCCACTCCGGTTGCAATTATCCGGTACAGATAGTGTCCTGATGCCAAGTTAGTCGCATTCAACTCCAAGGTCCGGTTCGCACCAGCTTCAACCTGCTGCGCTGGCAGCGTCATCACCTGGCGACCCAACATATCTACTATCTGCAGGCTTACCTGCGCCGACTCCGGAAGATCAAACTCGATCCGTGTGGATGGATTGAACGGATTCGGATAGTTTCCATGCAGGGCAAATTCTGTCGGAATCTCTGGGTTTCCTTCTTCTTCGACACCCGTGACCACCTGTGAGAGAAATACGTCTCCGTTGTTCCTCACTCCCATGAATCCTAGATCATCCATGCCACCAGAGAGATTCAAGATCAAAGTCTCTCCCTGATAGCCATTCAGGTCCACATAGTATACCTCTACCTCCGTCCTGTTATCCGGTGATGTCACCTGGACATTATGGGCTCCAGGAGCAAGGGAGATATATCTGGTTGCCGAATCAAAGCCGAAGTTGTTCGCCAACATCTTCGTCGGAGTCATATTGTCGGCAGGATCCAGAATTCGTACGTCTACCTCTCCCAGATCACCAGATCCATGGACCAGGATCGCTTCTACCATGTTGTCCACCGAAGAGCGCAACTTGGTATGGAGAATCTTGACGCTCGGATTCGCCACCGAACCATGAGCAATCACCGCGTAGTTCTGCTCATTCATGAGAGATGGCAATGGAATCTCAATGGGAGGGGCAACAACACCAGGCGGAACAACCGGATTAACGGTAATCAAATGATCTCCCGTGGCATAGTGGCCATAGCCAGTTGCACTCTGGAAATTAAGACCTCCCATCAACTTGACACCATCAAGGAACAGGTCAACCGGGAATGGAAGCGGCAGGTTGTGAATGAACTGAATCCTCGCAATTCCACCCGTCAACGGATCCATGTGAATCGGGTTCTCAATCCCATTCGACGCAACGCTCAGGATTGCACACGTTCCAACCTCCACGCTCTGCTGCGTGATATTCAATACGCCATTCACGTATCCGTTCTCAGCAAACGACGTATTGTCCGACCCGATGATCTGCATTCCTGCCAATCTCGCATTACTCCAATCGCAGTCCCACTGCACCATCCGCAGGCGGCCGTCATCAAATACGTTCGCCAGTCCGCTTGCAGCAATACGAATATGGGGATTCAGGTCCGGTACCTCTTTGGTCTCCACTTTCCAGAACATGTCCGCATATGCATTAAGCGTCAGCGATCCACCCTGTACGGGAACCAGGATATTGATCTCCCCTGGATCCTCATAAGCCATCATTGGAGTAACCGTGACAGGCATCGCTTCCGACAGATCATCCTCGAGTTGCAGGATCAGTGGGCGATAATGAGCCCTATCCCCACTCATACCTCCGACGGGGAACACGTAACCACCGCTCATTTCACCTGCACCAGAATTCCCCTTCATCACATAGCGGGAAACTCCAGCTGTCATGTGTGCACGACGAGAGCCTCCTGTGATCACACTGGCACAATTCTCGTCATCGTCGCAGGTCGTCAGAGCATTATTCCGTCCCCTGACATCCTCTTCAATACCCGTGTTCTTCACCATCCATGTACTGGCGCTGTCAGTGCTGATGACTCCACTCGTCAGGGTCAACATACTGCTGGCAGCTTGGCTCACACTGTCGGTAAGCACGAGCCCCTTCGAATTGTTAATCAGGACATCTCCCAGATCAACCGCTGAGCTAACCATCTGGGACTCTTTTCCAGAGAACTCAAGATCTGCATTGAGCACATAGCCTGCCGAAGTCAGACCAAAGTTGAAGTCTCCCTTCACCGTCAGACTCGTGCCACTTTGCGTCGAGTACCGAGTCGCATGGCCGGTCCCGTAGGTCATGAATGAACCCATGACGGTTTTATCCGTGTTTTCACTCAGGTATGAACCACCCATAGGCTCATGCAAGAAGATAGGACGCGTCTGCGTGGTCTCCTGGGAATAGTCTCCTCCGATCATAAGCGAACGCCTGTTATCTGGAGCACCCCCTCGGGAGGAAAATCCTCCGGTCCCGCTAATCGCGAGATCTCCCTTGAATTCAAGAGTTTTAAGCTCCTGATAGATAGCTACAGAACTGGCGGCCACATCTTTGTTGACTGTGGCTTTCGTCCCATGGAATTCGACCGCACCATTGGATGCACCCAGTGAGTCCACCGTTACGTTCTTGTCTGCATCAATAACATACAAGGTTCCATCCCAGTTTTCAGGATTTGCAGCAGTGACCCTGTTTTTAGTCGGAGTTTTAGTCCCATCAAAGACGATCGCATCAAAGTTCACACCGATTACCTCGGTTTGTTTACTTCCGCTCGGCACACGAATCATCCCCGTGACCATGCTTCCACCTATCACATCCAGTTTCACATGGGGCCGTGCATCAGCATTAGTAATTGGATAGTGGTAATCACCATGCAGGCCGTCCTTCGGATTCATCGCCTCGGGGCCTAACTGGAGAGCGCCGTCCCCCACATCAATTGTTCCTACTCCTCCAGGATGCGAACCCACTCTGACGCTACCCAAGGTTGCGACCGCGCTGGCATTGTCCAGATTCTTGCTGGTGGTCATTCCCAACACATGGAGTTCCCCACCATCGGTCACGATCTTGCCTACTCGATAGAGGCCTGTTGCAACCGCCACGATGCCGTGCACCTGCACATTATTGCCATTGGAGTGCAGTTCTCCGGTGTCGATCACGAGGAACGGCCCTCCTGCCGGATTGGCATCATACAAACCTGATGGTCCAATCGTCAGATCTCCTTTCGTATGCAGATGTCCCTTGAAGATGTGGATTCCCTCTGCGAGGGATTTCGCCTCGCCGGCGATAATGATCGCATCCGCATGATCCACCGCAAGTTTACGAGGAGCATTAGCACCGCCGAACCACTCAAGGTCAGCCATGCGCTCTCCCGCCGTCACATACTTCAGGATATAGCTATGATCAGCTGTGCGGTCACTCTCTTTTTCCGGGATGTCCGTTCCAGCATTTCCCGGCCTGTTTGAATCCAGACCCAGATGGCCATCCATCACCGTAAGGAGATCGGTGACCGTCAGCGTATTCTCATCCGTATCCGTATCAATCAGCACTATCGTTCCACTGCAGAGCCCCAGATTGGTTACGGTGACCGCCTCTGAAATTCGCAACTCCTGACCCGCGTCCACATTCATGGACAGCCTGGTCACTGCAGCTGCTCCTAGATCTATTTCATCCGAGTCGACGGTCGCATACGTGAGATTGTCCACCGAAGAGCCGGCGGCCAAACTGCCTTCCAGACCATCTCCCTCTAATACGAGCTCGCCCTGTATCAGGACGTTTCCCTCAGCATCAACCTCTCCTATCTGGACGCTCTCCTCAGAGTCGAGCTCTCCGTCCTCGGTAACATGGACGGTAGTGGCCATGAGTGTCCCTTCTTCCTCCACTTCTACATCATCTGCAATGACCACGGTAGGAATTGTCAGCGTCGCTCCCTCAGTGAAAACAACATCCCCTTCGAGCATGACTTTAGTTCCAAATTTCAACCCGGGGGCACTGCATAAGAGGCCATCCCCAACAATGGTCGACATCGCAGCATGCTCCATTGTGATCGTTGCATCGTCATATGCAAACACATCTCCCTCAACAGAAAGATTATGCACTCTGGGATTGTTGGTGTTAACGTTCCGAACTCCTGGATGTCCATGCAAGCGGATTCCTCCACCATCTTCAATGATCAGGTCTCCCTCCACCGTGGACATATTGTATCCGCCGCTCATGGCCACGTTCAAGAATACCTCAGTACTGCCAGACTCACCATCAAATTTCAATTCGAGGTCTCCCTCAATGGTATTGGATGCGCCTGCAAACTCCACACCTGAACCCATCGCACGCACAAAATCACCGGAATCCGAAATCGGAGTACCAAAATCGGTACCAACGCCACCATCCCCATATTCCAGGGTTGCGTCCCCTTCGATCGTTGCACTACTCTCGAAAGAAACCCGGGCATCGTTCCACTGCATGAGGTCTCCGTTCACCGTGACACCATTTCTGAAAATGACGTCCGTGGTAATGTCGTCGTCGTCCCCGTCAATACTTCCTACGGCATTGAGGCTACCGACTTCTCCCAGAAGGACACAGACATTTCCGGCGGCAACGAAATGGAGATCGTTCTCGACCGTGCCGCCCCCTGTGACCATCAGGCAATCATCTACGGTGAATTTGGTTCTGGAAGGGGCAATCGCCGTGTTCGGCTGATAATCCCCTGGTTCATGCAGCATGAATTCAGTAGCAGCCCGCTCACCGGCGGTGTGGGCGATCCAGAGATCTCCCCCGCCATCAACGGCACCTTTAACGTCAAATTTTCCATTCATCTTACCCACAGCACCTTTCGTCAGTCGGACTCTCACGTTGACGCCCTCTCCGAGGGTGAGGGTCTTTCCGCTGCTGACGGACAGTTCGTCCACTGCAAGGACTGAGGTCATCGAATTGTCTTCGTCATCCTCACTGATCGTCAGATCATCTCCGATGGTCAGCTTATCAATGGAGGACATTCCCGCGATTTCAAGTTCGTCGAAGTGGAGGCTGGCATCCTCATGGGCCATAAGATCACCCCCATCAGTCATCGCCACTGATCCCGTAAAGCTCACGGCACCTTTAGCTGCGGCGCTCGCTCCCCTCACATAGACCCCAAGGGTCACCATCTTGCCAATTGTAATGTCATCTCCGATGGTTCCGGTCTCCGCGGCTCTTCGGATACGCACCAGGATGAGATCATTATCACTTGCTCCACTCGCATCAAGCGCAGCTTGCAGCGTACACGGATTACCGGCATCGGTGCAGGTACCAGAATCGTTACCATCCTCCGAAACGGCGTAGCGCATCACGATTCCTCTGGCTGCTGTAGTCGCATTTGCGGGGTCAGAGGCTGATCCCGTGTTGCCAGCAGCGTTCATGGCACTGACTCGGTAGTGACGCGTGGTTCCGGGATCCAAACCGGTGTCTTCATATTCCACGTCCGTATTTCCCGTATTTGCTACCAAGTCCGTCCAACTGTCTTCCGTCCCATCAGGAGACGACTCAATCTTGTAGCCAGTAATTGCAGAGGCAGAAGCTCCGGCCAACTCCGGTGCAGTCCAAGACAAATTGATCGTGTTTTCCCCGTCCGCCGTGGCTGTCAAACCGGTGGGCGCATTTGGGATGTCGACCGCGGTCGCCATTGCAACATCAGAGGGATCTCCCGTGCCAACACTGTTGGTGGCACTGACCCGGTAATGGTACGTGGCTCCGGCATTCAAACCCATGTGAGTGGCGCTGTACATCGTTGTCGGCGGATCGGCCATTGGATCTGGGTCTGTCACTGTTAGACCCATCAATTCCGTCCAGACCACCGGATCAGCGGTTAGGTCCTCAGAGACCTCAACCTTCCAGCTAGTAATTTCAGCGCCTCCGTTATCGGCCGGTGCAGCCCACATTAGAGTGATGCTGGGTGCGTCCATGTCCGCCGTCGCTACCAAGCCGGTGGGTGCACCTGGCAAGACTGCATCGATGGACGCAGTGGCAACGTCGGAGAGATGTCCCGGACCAGCATCATTGACGGCGCTGACCCGGTAAGTGTAAGTGGTCCCTTCATCCACGGGTTCGTGAGTATACGTAAATTCGCTACCTGGCACATTTGTTATCAAGTCACTTACATCATGTTCTGACCCTGGCGGATCATCATCATTGAGCACGACCATAAAACCATCCCCGTCACCTTTATCGACCTCAATCTGGTAGCCAGTAATGGTGGAGCCTCCGTCCGCGGGGTTATCTTCATCCGCTAGCGGTCCATCCCAAGTTAGAACGATGCTCATCATGTCGTCGGCCCTCGTGGCCGCCAAATTCCTAGGCATAAGTGCCTTGTTTGATGAGACGGCATGTGCGACGGGGGCGTCGGCCACCGCGCTCGTTCCCACGACGTTAATGGCCATGACCCGGTAAGCGTACCTGGCTCCCTTGGTAAGATTCCTGTCTCTGTAGGACCTTCCCGCATGATTTGCTTGCAAAGGACTCCTGACTTCGACAGTTTGCAACTCTCTGAAGGCCAAAAAGGC